>DUOR01000168.1 GCA_012838715.1 Actinomycetales bacterium | reverse complement strand
TGCTCCTTGATGACCTCGTGCGCCTCCTCGCGGCCCACGCCCGCGCGGACGCACGCCATGAGGACCTTGGTGGACGCCAGGAACGGCAGGTAACGCTCCAGCTCACGGTCGATCATCGCCGGGAAGGCGCCGAACTCGTCGAGGACGGTGAGGAAGGTCTCGAACATGCCGTCCATGGCGAAGAACGCGTCCGGCAGCGCGACGCGGCGCACCACGGAGCAGGACACGTCGCCCTCGTTCCACTGGTTGCCGGCCAGCTCCGACAGCATGGTCATGTAGCCGCGGAGAATCACCTGGAATCCACCGACGCGCTCGCAGGAGCGGGCGTTCATCTTGTGCGGCATGGCGGAGGAACCGACCTGGCCCTCCTTGAAGCCCTCGGTCACGATCTCGTTGCCGGCCATCAGGCGGATGGTGGTCGCCAGCGACGACGGGCCGGCGCCCAGCTCGACCAGCGCGGACAGCGCATCGAAGTCGAGGGTGCGCGGGTAGACCTGGCCGACCGAATCGAAGACGCGGGTGAAGCCCAGACCCTCGGCGATTTCCGTCTCCAGCGAGGCCAGCGCGGACTCGTCGCCGTCGAGGAGGTCCAGCATGTCCTGCGCGGTGCCCATCGGGCCCTTGATGCCGCGCAGCGGGTAGCGGTCGATGAGGTCCTCGACGCGCTCGATGCCCAGCAGCATCTCGTCGGCCGCCGACGCGAACCGCTTGCCCAGCGTCGTCGCCTGCGCGGCCACGTTGTGCGAACGGCCCGCCATCACCAGCGACTGGTACTGGGCGGCCTTCTCGGCGGTGCGGGCGACGACGGCGACGGCCTTGTCGCGCACGGCCCGCAGCGACTGCAGAATCTGCAGCTGCTCGACGTTCTCCGTGAGGTCGCGGCTGGTCATGCCCTTGTGGATGTGCTCCGTGCCCGCCAGCGCGCAGAATTCCTCGATGCGCGCCTTCACGTCGTGGCGCGTCACGCGCTCACGCTCGGCGATGGAATCCAGGTCCACCTGGTCGATGACGGCCTCGTACTTCTCGACGGTGCCCTCCGGCACCTCGATGCCGCGCGCCTGCTGCGCCTTCAGGACCGCCAGCCACAGCCGGCGCTCCAGGATGATCTTGTGCTCGGGGCTCCACAGCTCCGCCAGCTCGGCGGAGGCGTAGCGGTTTGCCAGGACATTCGCGATCTTCTTCTTGTTGGCCACGGGGTCAAGTATTCCACGGGGGTGCCGGAGGTGGGCCGGGGCCCGCCGCGAACGGGCCTCAACCGGGCTTCCCGCCTAAAATCGACCTTTCGTTTTCTCCGGCGCCGCCCGCCACGGGCGCCTGCACGAAAGCCAGGTGAGTCATGTCCCGCAGGAAGTCCAGCGATGATTACGCATGGTCCCATTCGCTTTCCGACGGCCCGGGCCCCCGGGTCAGGAGGATCATCGAGGGGACGCGGGAGAACCTCCAGAGGGGGCTCGGGCACCGGGATCCCGTGGAACAGCCGCGGCGGGAGTGGCGGCAGGAGTGGCGGCGGCCGGACCGGGACGTCTTCCCGGGCCGGGGCGCGGACCACGCCGTCGGCAAGCACCCGCGTTTCCGCCGGCTGAAGAAGACGGGGAAAGCGGTCGTCGCCGTCACCGTCGTGATGCTCCTGTATTTCGCGTCGCTCAACGTCCGCGCGCCGGGGTCGACGGCGTTCATGCGCGCCAACGAGGCGGACCCCGTCATCCACGAATGGGTCGACATCGACCACATGAGCCGCTACCTCATCGCCGGCGCCATCGTCCACGAGGACTCGCGGATGGGTGAACGGTTCGCGCCGATGGACTACGGGGCGTTCGTCGACCGCGCCCGCGCCCACCTGCACAACAACGGCCTCGGCTGCGGCGCCGACGACACGTACCACGTGGTGACGCTCGACGAGGCCACGGCGGGGAACCTCTGCATGAGGGACCCGTCCGGCTCCACCATCCCCGTGCAGCTGATCAAGAACCTGTACCTCTCGCCCGACGGCGGCGCCTTCCGCAAGGGCCTCGAATTCGCGCTCGTCCACCCGTTCAACCTGGTCGTCAGCGACGAACGCATCCTCGAGATGTACCTCAACTACGCCCAGTTCGCGCCCGACATCTACGGCGTCTGCGCCGCCCACTGGTACTACTTCGGCACCCCGCCGCACGAATCGACGCCCACCCAGGCCGGCATGCTCGCGGGCATGCTGCCCCTGCCCTCCGAAGTGCGCCGGGCACCCGAAGGCGGCCCACTGCTCACCGGCGACGGCTCCCGCGTCGAACGCTCCATCCAATGGGGCGGCATCGACCGCGTCGCCCCGGAAGTCGCCGGCGACGGCTGGCTCCGCTACACCTCCACCATCGGCATCGAGGGCACCGCGGGCGACCACGCCGCCGACCGCGGCCGCCCCGGCTCCTGCTCCACGATGCCGCAGGAAGTGCGCGACAAACTCATCGACGAGGGGTTCGCGGTGTAGGGTCGCGCCGCCCCGGGCGTCTACGCCGCCGGGCCTCCTACGCACCCTGCGCCCCGGTGAACTCCCCGTTTCACCGGAACGTTTGGCCCGTTTTTCCAGGCGCCTTACGGCACCGCACTTCCGTTCGAGAGCTCCTGCCGGACATCGCAACCTTCCCACGATTGCGGCTACGCTCGTTGGAAAGAGCAAGGAAAAAATCTCAACGTCGACGAGCGGAACGTCGGCGAGCGATAACAGTGAGGTCCCCCATTGAAGGGCTACGTCAAAGAGATCTATAAGGTTTACGGTGAGCAGGACAAGAACCTAATCATCCCCGTCTACCAGAGAAATTACGACTGGAAGATCAAGCAATGTTCACGCTTGTTCGATGACATCGAAAACCTGATTCGTGAAGACCGCCCGAAGCACTTTTTCGGCGCGGTCGTCGGCAAAGCCGACGGTGCGTGGAAGTGGATCGTCATTGACGGACAACAGCGCCTCACCACGGTCAGTCTGCTGATGCTTGCACTTTCGCACTGTATCGACCAGGGGACGATCGACTGCGATGAAGACGGGCTCGCGAAGAAGATCCGCAAGAGCTACCTGGTCATCGACGACGGCAACGAAGTCAAGTTCAAACTGAAGCCCGTCAAGGACGACGACCTTGCGTACCGGAGCCTTTTCCGCGACGAGGAGTACTTCATCGAGTCCTCCAACGTCACGGCGAACTACCGGTACTTGGTTAAGCGCATCACCGAAACCGAGTTCTCCGCAGATCAACTCTGGGACGCCATCTGCAAGCTAGAGGTCATGTTCCTGGATCTGGAGGATCACGACGATCCCCAAAGGATTTTCGAGAGCTTGAATTCCACCGGGCTCGCGCTGAGCGAGTCGGACAAGATCCGGAACCTGGTGCTGATGGGACTGGCCAACGACGATCAGGAGCGGCTCTATAACGACTTCTGGAACCGCATCGAGAAGGAAGTTGATTTCCGAACGGACTGGTTCATCCGTTGGTACTTGGTCACGAAGACCGGCAAAACACCCAATGAGCACGCGGTTTATGAAGCGTTCAAGTCATACATCCAAGCCCCCGAAATGGATGTCGAGCCGGTTCTTTCGGACATGCTCGATTACAGCCGCTACTGCCGCGCGATTACGACCGCATCCACAGGGGCTCCCGCCGTAGACGCCGCTATGCGGAGATTTAACCTCATCATGGGTGACGTGCTCCTCCCCCTTCTGATGCCGGTGGTCGCAGACGTCAAGGGCGGTGTCACGGATAGCGAAGACCTGCTCCGGATCATCGAGATCCTCGAGTCGTATCTCTTCCGACGTATTACCGCCTCGATTGCCGCGAACGCCCTCAACAAGATTTTCGCGACCGCGTACGGCGACATCCGCAAGCTTCGGAAGAACAACGAGCGATACTCCGACATCCTCACCCACCTTCTCCTCAAACGAGACGGTGGCGGCAGGTTCCCGCGAGACGACGAGTTCCGCGAGAGCTTTGAGGCACGGAACATGTACAACATCCGCCCAAATTATCGCGCCTACCTGTTCGAGTGCCTGGAGAATGGCCGCTCCAACGACTCGCGGGACATCGCCAACGCTCTTGCAGCGGGGACCGTCTCGGTTGAGCACATCATGCCGCAAACGATGACAGAGACTTGGCGCCGCGAACTGGGCCCGAATTACGAGGAAATCCACGCGACGTGGATCAACCGCATCGGCAACCTCACTGTGACCGGGTACAACTCCACGTACTCGAACGCTTCCTTCGAGAGGAAGCTGTCGATGGACAATGGGTTCAACCGTTCGCCGTACAGGATCAACGAGTTCATCCGAAACCAGGAACGGTGGGGTGCCGAGCAGATAGAGGCTCGCACTCACGAACTGGCGAGCACGGCACTCGAATATTGGAAGTTCCCTGAGACGGACTTCGAGCCGCCTGCCGTCGTTCTCCCCACTGAACCTCTCGGTACGGATACGAGCTTCCGTCACCGGGTCGTTGTCGCCTATGAGTTCGGAGACGTCAAGGAAACAGTCCGTTCCTGGAGCGATATGCTGCCGAGGATCATCAGGATCCTTCTTGAGCAGTACCGCACCGAGTTGCTCAATCTGGCGAATGAAACGAACCTACTTTTCCCGCTCGACGGTCCATCGACCGAAATCCCCGGGGCAGTCACTCAAGTCGATCCTGGCCTAGGGGTCTACACAAACACCTCGACCGATGAGAAGATGCGATTCCTCCGAGGCCTCTTTGACGCCCTGGGCCTCGATCCGGAGGAGTTGGTGTTTACGCTGCGCCCGGTGAAAAACGCGGCGCCGACCGCTGACGATCAGCGCGAAACCCCGTATGCCGCGTTGCTGAAGTTCTTGCCTCGTTTCGAGGAGCTTGAAGCACAGAACGTCACGCCCGAGGACACGCAAGCACTCCGAAACGAGTTTCGTTCGGTCTTCGCTCAGTTTTCGGACGACGATCACATGAGCGGACTTGAAGGAATCCCCCTTGTGTCGTACACGGATCCTGCGGTGATCGAAGATGCGAGTATCAAACAGCTGATTACCGCAATTTCCGCAACGATCTCTCTCACGGCCGTGTTCGACCCATTGGCCCTTCATAGTCGGATTGTCGACGGCACCATGACCCGATGGCTCGGACGGATCGAGGAACTCGACCGCAAGTAGACGCCTGATGGATGAAAGGGAACGGTCCACTAATTCCGGCGGAACCTCGATCCGTTCCCCTGACCTCCTACGGCCTCTGCGACCCTGTGAACTCCCCGATTCGCCGGGAGGCCTCGGCCATGTCGCCGGTGGTGCCGGCGAAGCAGAGGCGGACCCATTTGTTGCCGTTGACGGTGTCGAAGTCGATGCCCGGCGCGACGGCCACGCCGGTGGCGTCGAGGAGCTCCCGCGCCCACGTGAGGGAGTCGTCGGTGAGGTGGCCGACGTCGGCGTAGATGTAGAAGCCGCCGTCCGGCGGCGCGAAGGTGCCGAGCCCCACTTCGGGCAGGCGTTCCATCAGCAGCGCCCGGTTGTCGGCGTAGCGGCGGACGTGCAGGTCCAGCTCGGCGATGCTGTCGGGGTGGAACGCCTCGATGGCCGCGACCTGCGACACCGCCGGCGGGCACACCGTGAGGTTCGCCTCCAGCCGGTCGAGCGGGGCGCGCAGCCATTCGGGGACGATGAGCCAGCCGACGCGCCAGCCGGTCATCGAGTAGTACTTGCTGACGCTGCCGACGACCACCGCTTCGTCGCTGAACTGGCGCGCGCTGGCGCATTCGCGGCCGTAGGAAATGCCGTGGTAAATCTCGTCGCTGATGAGCAGCACGTCGTTGGCTTCGCACCATCGCGCGATGCGTTCCAGTTCGCCCGCGTCGATGATGGTGCCGGTGGGGTTGTCGGGGCTGGTGACGATGACCGCCTTCGGCACCCGCGGCAGCTCCTCCAGCAGCCCGACGGTCAGCTGGAACCGGGTCTCCGGCCCGCAGTCGATTTCCACGACGTTCGCGCCGAGCGCCCGCAGCGCGTTCCGGTACGCGGGGTAGCCGGGCCGGGCGAGCACGATGTCGTCGCCGACGTCGAGCGCGGCCAGGAACAGCGCCACGAAACCGCCGGACGAACCGGTCGTGATCACCACGTCGTCCGCCGTCACCTCGCGTCCGCCGGTCGCCCGTCCCGTGCTTTCCGACGACCCCTCCCCCGCATCCGCGCCCACCCCGGCAACCCCGTAGCGGGCGTTGTGGTGCGCCGCGATGGTGCGCTTCAGCTCCGGGATGCCCGTCGCCTCCGTGTAGCCCAGCACTTCCTCGCCGATGCCCCGGACCGCCGCGGTCAGGGCCCTCGGCGGCGCGGGCGTCGACGGCTGCCCGGCGCACAGGAACAACGCGTCCCCGTGCGTGCGCTGCCGTTCATGCGCCGCCGCCAGCACATCCATCACATGGAACGGCGCGACATCTGACCTGCTCGACGGCTTCATGCCCCCACCCTATCCCCGGCCCCGGATCGCCCCAGGAACGCCCCGCGCCCCATTCGCGGGCACCCCGCCGTCGGCACCCCATTCGCGGCACCCCATTCGTGCCACCCCGCCGTCGGCACGCACCACCGGCACATGACGACGCCCCCGCACCTCGCCGGGGAGGCGGGGGCGGGGGCGTCGGAAAGCGGGAACCGCGGCAGCTGCGACCGCGACCAAGCGAGCCGCCGGCCGGGCGGCAACCCCGGAATGGAGGTGCGGTTATCCCGGAATGGAGGCGACTACCCCGGAATGGAGATGCGGCCCTCCACCGCCGGCAGCGCGATGTCCGTGCGGTAATGGGAACCGTCGAGGTCCAGGGTCTTCAGCGTGGCGTACGCCTGCTCGCGGGCCTCCTCGAGGGACGCGCCCACGCCAACCACGTTGAGCACGCGGCCACCCGCCGACACGATCTCGCCGTCCTCGTTCAGGGCGGTGCCCGCGTGAAGGACGCCCTCGTCCTCGCGACCCGGGTTCGCGCCGCCAATCACATCGCCCGTGCGCGGCGACGCCGGGTAATCCTTCGCCGCCAGCACCACGGTCAACGCATGGCCGTCACGCCACTCCAGCTCCGGGAACTCCGCCAGCGTGCCCGACGCCGCCGCATGCAGCACCTGCGCCAACGGCGACTCCAGCAGCGCCAGCACCGCCTGCGTCTCCGGATCACCGAAACGGCAGTTGAACTCGATGACCGACGGGCCATCCGACCCCCACGCCAGACCCGCGTACAGCAGACCCTGGAACGGGCAACCCCGCGCCGCCATCTCCTTCGCCACCGGCACGCACACCTCATCGACGATGCGCTGCACGCCATCCGCCGGCAGCCAATCCAGCGGCGCATACGCGCCCATGCCACCGGTGTTCGGCCCCTCATCGTTGTCGAACACGCGCTTATGGTCCTGCGCCGGCTGCAACGGAACCACCGTCTCCCCGTCGACCAGGCAGAACAGGCTCACCTCCGGGCCATCCAGGAACGACTCCAACAGCACCGGGTTACCGCCCGACAGAACATCCTTCGCATGGGCGATGGCCGCCGCACGATCCTGCGTCACCACCACGCCCTTGCCCGCGGCCAGACCATCATCCTTGACCACCCAATTCGGGCCGAAACGATCAATCGCCGCCTCGATGTCGGCATCGGAGGCGCCCGGCTCGATCGGCTCCGCATGGGCCGTCTTCACGCCCGCCGCAGCCATCACGTCCTTCGCGAACGCCTTCGACCCCTCAATCCGCGCCGCATCCTTGTTCGGCCCGAACACCGGGAAACCCTCCGCACGAATGGCATCGCCCACGCCCGCAACCAGCGGAACCTCCGGGCCGATCACCACCAGCTCCGGATCAATCTCCTTCGCCAACGCCGCACACGCGGCCGGATCGTCGACCTTCACCGAATGCAGCGTCGCGAGGCTGCTCATACCCGCATTGCCCGGCGCGACATGCAGATCCGGCGACGGACCCCCATCCACCGGAGCCGCAACCTGCGGGTCCTTACTGAACGCGTACAACAGGGCATGTTCACGGGCACCGGAACCGATAACGAGGATTCGCATGCCTGCAATTCTACCCATGCCCCGCACGGCCACCCCTTCCCCCATCGGCCCCGGTCACACCCTGGTGTTCGGGGGCCCGGTGCTCTCCCGCCCCGCCTCAACCCCATCCGCCCCATCGCTCCCAACCGTCCATTTGGCCCTACTGGCCCCTTCAGTTTCACGCCCGAGCTTGCCGACGCTCTTCACGCCGGTAATCCACCATCCCCGGGGACGGATCGCCCCTCCACGGCCCGTCGGAAAGCACGGGAAACGGCCGAAATGGACCGATTTCGACCCCGGCACCAAGTTCGCGGTTCAAAGCGGTTTCCGAGATCACGAAGAACCTCCAACTTGGTGCTTTTCGAAGAATATCCACCAAGTTCGCGGTTATTCCTGTCCGGGAAAACGCGAAATAACCTCCAAATGGAGCGGATTTTTCGCTCTCGGAACGAAGAAAGACCGCGAAATGGAAAGTGCCCTTAAACCGCCCTGAAACGGCCGCTGAGCACGGATACGCCGTTATGGACCTTGCCCCCATCAACCCCGGAATATCCGCCCTACGGCCGTTTCAGAGCTCCCCCGGTTTTCCGGCCCAATCCGTGCGATTGGAACCGCGCCCCGTACGGTAAGGGCCCTGCCCCGCGCGCTTAGACCCCCGCCCCCGCGATTAGGACCCCGCCGAATCCGCCGAACCGCCGCCCCCAACCGGTCCCGCTTCATCGCCACCTGGACTGCTGGATGATGCGGGCCGCAGCCCACTCTTCCTCGATGGTTCGGCGCGCTTCGTCGATGCTCCGCAGGATGCGGGGGAAGTTGCCCCACAGGTCGGAGGCGGTGACTTCGATGGGGTACCAGTCGGCTTGGCGCAGCCGGTTGGCGCGTTCGGCGTCGGCTTGCCGTTGGCGGGGGTCGTCCCAGTGTCCGGCGCCGTGGAACTCGAGGGCGATGCGGTGGTAGGGGTCGGCCAGGTCGATGAAGTGCCCGACATTGCCTGCGGTGACGGGGAATTGGGGGACCCATCCGTGGTAGCCGGCGCTGTTGAGGCGGTAGCGGAGGATGCTTTCGGGCCGGGATTCGGCGCGTGCGTCGGTGCGCGGGAGCAGGTCGCGCATTCGGCGGCAGCCGTGTTTGCGTGATTGGTGCGCCCATTGGTGCAGGTCGCGCCCGATGTCCCAGGTGCGGAGTGCGCCGTCGAGGAATGCGACGGCTTCGTCGTCGGGAAGCGCGGCGACGCAGTCGATGGTTGTGTCGACGGGCGCCGCGAGCAGCAGTTTCACGTCCCCGACCGGCACGGTTTCCGGTGGGCGCGCGAGGTTCCTGGAGATGCGGCGGATGTCGTCGGCACCCAGGTCGCCGTGGCGGGAATGGCTGTTGCTGCGCCTCGCGACGATGATCTCCGGAATTCCGGACGCCGGCCACGGGTGTCGGTGCGCGCGGGCGGCGGTGGCGCCGGAGATGACGCCGCCGCGGTGGCTGCGCGCGGCGGCAATCGCGCGCGATTGGCGCGTCACCTCAAGGTGTTTGGGCAGGTAGAAGCCGTGGCTGACTTTGCGGTGGGCGCGTCGTGCCCGGGATTCGCCATGCTTGCCGACGATTTCCGCCCGGCTCCCCGGAACCTCTTCCGGCTCCGGTGGCCAGCGGGTTTCGCGGGGTTGCGGTGGGTTCATCGGTTCTCCCGTCTGTCGTAGGGTTCGTCAACTCGGCCCGCCGGTGTTGTTCGCGTGCGGTCCCGCGACATGGTTCGCGCCGGCTTCGCGGCCAGTTCGTGCGGGCATGGTGCGGCCGCGCCCGAATGGTGGCCCGCCGGGGCGGTGGTGGCGCGGCGGGGAGGCGG
>DUOR01000167.1 GCA_012838715.1 Actinomycetales bacterium | reverse complement strand
GCGGGACCGGGCGCGCGAACTCGGCCGGGCGCTGCGGGCCGCGCAGGGCGTGCGGGCCACCCGCCGCGATCCGGACCCCGTCCGGGTCATGGTGGACCCGGTGCGCTTCGGCTAGTGCGCTACGATTGACCATTGTTTTCGGGGGAACCCACGCGACAACCGCTTTGGAGATGATGCGACGCATGGCCGTGCGTGAAATCCGTTTGTTCGGCGACCCGGTGCTGCTGTCCCGGGCCGATGAGGTGACCGAGTTCGACGCGACGCTCGGCCACCTGGTCGACGACATGCTCGAGACCATGGACGGCGCCGGCGGCGTCGGCCTGGCGGCGAACCAGGTGGGCGTGCTGCAGCGCGTCTTCGTCTACGACTGCGACGACGTCCGCGGCGAGCTGGTGAACCCCGTGTGGGAGCCCGTCGGCGAGGAGACGGAGACCGCCGAGGAGGGCTGCCTGTCCATCCCGGCCATCAACGCCGACACGGAGCGCTTCCTCAAGGTCCGCGCCACCGGCAAGAACCGCCACGGGGAGGACGTCGAGCTGGAGGCCGAGGGCCTGCTCGCGCGCTGCATCCAGCACGAGACCGACCACCTGGACGGCGTTCTCTTTCTCAAGCGCCTCGAGCCGGAGGTGCGCAAGGCCGCCATGCGCGAGCTGCGCTCCGCCGACTGGTTCACGGCGGGGAGGTGACCCGTGCGCCTCATTTTCGCCGGCACCCCCGAGCCCGCCGTGCCCGCGCTGCGGGCCCTCATCGAGCACCCGGACCATGAGGTCGTGGCCGTGCTCACCCGCCCCGACGCGCGCGTCGGCCGCGGTCGTTCGCTCAAGCCCTCGCCGGTCAAGGAGGTGGCGGTGGAGCACGGCATCGAGGTGATTGAGCCCGCCTCGCTTGCCGACGCCGACGCCCGCGACCGGCTGCGCGAACTGGCTCCCGACTGCATCCCGGTGGTCGCCTACGGCAACCTCGTGCCGAAGGACCTGCTGGACCTGCCGCGCCACGGCTGGGTCAACCTGCACTTCTCGCTGCTGCCCGCGTGGCGCGGCGCGGCGCCCGTGCAGGCCGCCATCGCCGCCGGCGACGGGATCACCGGCGCGTCGACCTTCATCATCGAGGAGGGCCTGGACACCGGCCCGGTGCTGGGCACCGTCACGGAGGCCGTCCGCGGCGACGACACCGCCGACGACCTGCTCACGCGCCTGGCCCACTCCGGCGCGACGCTGCTGGCCGCCACCATGGACGGCCTGGCCGCCGGGCGGATGCGCCCCGAGCCGCAGCCGGAGGACGGCGTCAGCCACGCCCCGAAGATCACCACGCCCGACGCCCGCATCGACTGGACCCGCCCGGCGCACATCATCGACCGCCAGGTGCGGGCCCACACCCCGGCGCCGGGCGCGTGGACCATGCTCGGCGACGACCGCCTGAAGGTCGGCCCCGTCACCGTGGCCGACGACGTCGCGGACCTCGATGCCGGCCGTATCCGGGTGGAGAAGAAGCGCGTCCTCATCGGTGCCGGCGGGGGTACCGCCGTCGCCCTGGGCGAGGTGCAGCCCCCGGGCAAGCGCATGATGGCGGCCGTGGACTGGGCGCGCGGCGCCCGGCCGGACGACGGGATGGTGTCCTGATGAACCGGGAGAGCGGACGAAGCCGGAACACCCGCCGGCGCAACGCGCAGGGCGGCAAGAGGGGCGGCGGGGAGCGTCGGAAAGCATCGGCCATCGACGAGGCGCGGCAGGCCGCGCTCACCGTCATCGGCGCGGTGCGGGCCGACGGCGCCTATGCCAACCTGCTGCTGCCGAAGGAGCTGCGCAAGCGCGGCCTGAAGGGGCGCGACGCCGCGTTCGCCACCGAGCTGACCTACGGCACGCTGCGCGCAGAGGGGCTGCTCGACGCTGTCCTGGCCGAGGCGTCCACGCGGCCGCTGGATCAGATCGACGGCCCGCTGCTGGACATCCTGCGGATGGGCGCCTACCAGCTGCTGCGCACCCGCGTCGGCGCGCACGCCGCGGTGGACACGTCGGTGAAGGCCGCGATTTCCGCGGGGCACGGCGGGGCGAAGGGCTTCGTCAACGCGGTGCTGCGCAACGTCTCCGCGAAGGACGAGGCCGCGTGGGTCGCCGAGGTGGCGCCCGCCGCCGACCGCGACCCCGTGGGGCACCTCGCGCTGAAGCACGGCCACCCCCGCTGGATCGCCGAGGCCTTCGCGCAGGCGCTCGGCGCGCAGGCCGGGGAACTGGCCGGCGCGCTGGAGGCCGACGACGCGCGGCCCATCGTGCACCTGGTGGCCAAGCCCGGGGAGATGTCGGCCGAGGAGCTGGCGCTCATCACCGGCGGCGAGGAAGGCCCGTGGTCGCCGTACTGCGTGCGCATCGAATCCGGCGCCCCCGGCGAACTCGGCCCCGTCCGCGAGGGATTGGCCGCCGTGCAGGACGAGGGCTCCCAGCTCATCGCCCGCGCCGCGTCCATGGCCCCCGTCGAGGGCGAGGACTCCGGCCGCTGGCTGGACCTCTGCGCCGGGCCCGGCGGCAAGGCGGCGTTCCTCGGAGGCATCGCGAAGATCGACGGCGCAACCGTCGACGCCGTCGAGGTGTCGAAGAAGCGCGCCGGCCTGGTGGAGAACGCGGTGCGCGGCCTGCCCGTCACCATCCACGTCGCCGACGGCCGCGACCCGGGCCTGGAGCCCGGTTACGACCGCGTGCTCGTCGACGCCCCGTGCTCCGGGCTCGGCTCGCTGCGCCGCCGCCCCGAGGCGCGCTGGCGCAAGGCCCCCGAGGACCTGCCCGACCTGACCGTCCTGCAGGGCGAGCTGCTGGCCTCCGCGGCCAAGTTGGTCCGCCCCGGCGGCGTCATCGTCTACTCGACCTGCTCGCCGCACCTCCGCGAGACCCGGGCGGCCGTCGACAAGGCGGTCCGGCAGCTGGGGCTGGAGGAGCTGGACGCGCGGGAACTCGTCGCGCCCATGGGCGACGTCGGCCCCGGCCCCTCGGTGCAGATGTGGCCCCACCGCCACGGCACCGACGCGATGTTCTTCGCCGTGCTGCGCAAGCCGGCCTAGGCGGCCGCGGGGGCGCGGTAAGCTCGGTCACATGATTACGCCGATTATCGCGCCCTCGATCCTCTCCGCCGACTTCGCCCGGCTCGACCGCGAAATCGAGGCGGTGCCCGACGCCGACTGGATCCACATCGACGTCATGGACGGCCACTTCGTGCCCAACCTCTCCTTCGGCGTGCCCGTCATGGCCGCCGTGGCGAAGGTGACGGACAAGCCGCTGGACGTGCACCTGATGATCGAGGACCCCGAGAAGTGGGTCGACGGCTACATCGACGCCGGCGCCGCGGTGGTCACCTTCCACGTGGAGGCGTCACCGGACCCCATCGCCCTGGCCCGCCACATCCGCGGCAAGGGCTGCCGCGCGGGCATCTCCGTCCGCCCCGGCACCCCCATCGAGCCGTGGCTGCCGCACCTCAACGAGTTCGACCAGGTGCTGGTCATGAGCGTGGAGCCCGGGTTCGGCGGCCAGTCGTTCATGCCGGAGCAGCTGGACAAGGTCCGCGCCCTGCGCTCCCAGATCGATCCGCGCGACATCGACTGCCTCATCGAAATCGACGGCGGCATCGCCGCGGCCACCATCGCCGACGCCGCGGAGGCGGGCGTCGACGCCTTCGTCGCGGGTTCCGCCGTATACGGCGCCGAGAACCCGAACGACGCCGTCATGGAACTCCGCGCCCTGGCCGTCGAGGGCCAGCAGCGCGTCACCGGCGAAAACGCCGACCCCCACCAGATCTGAGTAGGTAGCCATGCCCCTGTACCCCGATCTCCTCGCCGCGTCGCCATTGTCGATTGACCAGGCCATGCGGACCGCCATCGCGGCCGCCGAGCGCGTCCGCGGCACCACCACGCCGAACCCGCCGGTCGGTTGCGTCATCCTCGATGCCACCGGGCTGCCCGTCGCCGTCGCCGCCACCGATCCGGTGGGCGGCCCGCACGCGGAGGCGCAGGCCGTCGCGGAAGCGGGGGAGCGGGCGCGCGGCGGCGTGGCCGTCGTGACGCTCGAGCCCTGCCACCACCACGGCCGCACGCCCCCGTGCACCGGTTCGCTGCTGGAGTCCGGGGTGCGCGAAATCGCGTTCGCGGTCGCCGACCCGAACCCGGTGGCCGCCGGCGGCGCGGACTGGCTCGACGCCCGCGACGTGAAGGTCACGGGCGGGGTGCTGCGCGACGAGGTCGCCGACGGCGTCCTGCGCCCCTGGCTGCACTGGCAGGCCACCCGCCGCCCGCACATCACCCTGAAGACGGCGGGCACCCTCGACGGCCTGGCCGCCGCCACCGACGGTTCCTCGCAGTGGATCACCGGCGAGGCCGCCCGCGCGCGGGTGCACGTCGACCGTTCGCGGCGCGACGCCGTCATCGTGGGCACCGGCACCGTACTCGCCGACGACCCCCGCCTGACCGCCCGGAACCTCGAGGGCGAACCGTTGGACCGGCAGCCGCTGCGCATCGCCGTCGGCCGCAAGGAGATCCCGGCCGACGCGAACATCCGCGGCGACGGCGCCGTCGGCGGCTTCCGGCACATCCAGACCCGGGACATGGCGCAGGTCGTGGACGTGCTCGCGGATCTCGGCGTCATCGACGTCATCGTCGAGGGCGGGCCCCGCCTGGCGGGCGCCTTCCTGGAGGCCGGGCTCGTCGACGCCGTGGAGGCCTACGTGGCGCCGGGACTGCTCGGCGCCGGCACCGCCACCGTGGACACCGACGGCTCGACGACCATCGACGACATCCGCCGGTTCCGCACCATCGGCGTGGAGCTGCTCGGCGACGACGTCCTGATCCGCGCCGTCGCCCGCGGCTGACCCCGTCGGAAAGCACCGGCGGGGGCCGGATAGATTCGACGGAGGGCAACCACCGACCCGCACCATGCAACGAAAGGACGCAGCCACCGTGTTCACCGGAATCGTCGAGGAGTTGGGCCGCGTGGCGGCCATCGAGGACCAGGGCGACGCGATTCGCCTGACCATCGGCTGCGGGACGGTGGTGTCGGACGCGAAGCTCGGAGACTCCATCGCCGTCAACGGCGTGTGCTTGACCGTCGCGGAATTCGACGAGGCGGGCTTCACCGCCGACGTCATGCAGGAATCGCTGGACCGCACCAGCCTCGGCGGCCTGGACGTCGGCGCGCCCGTCAACCTCGAGCGCGCGCTCGCCGCCAACGCCCGCCTCGGCGGCCACATCGTGCAGGGCCACGTCGACGGCACCGGCGCCATCGTCTCCCGCACGCCCGGCGAGCACTGGGAGGTCGTGCGCATCTCGCTTCCCGACGCCCTGGACCGCTACGTCGTGGAGAAGGGCTCCATCGCCGTCGACGGCACCTCGCTGACCGTCTCCGCCGTCGGCGGCGACGGGGCGGGGGAGAAGTGGTTCGAGGTCAGCCTCATCCCGACGACCCTCGACGCCACCGTGCTCGGCGGCCTGCCCGTCGGCGCCCGCGTCAACCTGGAGGTCGACGTGGTGGCCAAGTACATCGAGAAGATGCTGGCCCGATAAGGTCATGGGCGTGAGCAAACTCGACAGCGTGGAACGGGCCATCGCCGACATCGCGGCGGGCAAGGCGGTCGTGGTCGTCGACGACGAGGACCGCGAGAACGAGGGCGACATCATCTTCGCCGCCGAGAAGGCGACCCCCGAGCTGGTGGCCTTCACCGTCCGGTACTCCTCCGGATACATCTGCGCGCCCCTGACCGGCGCCGACTGCGACCGCCTGGGCCTGCCGCCCATGGTCGCCCGCAACGAGGACGTCCGCGGCACCGCGTACACCGTCACCGTCGACGCCGCGACCGGCTCGACCGGCATCTCCGCCGCCGACCGCGCGTACACCATCCAGCGGCTGGCGGCCGCGAACTCCACCTCCATCGAGTTCACCCGCCCCGGCCACGTCGTCCCGCTGCGCGCGGTGGAGGGCGGCGTGCTCGCGCGCGCCGGCCACACCGAGGCGGCCGTCGACCTGGCCCGCCTGGCCGGACTGCGCCCCGCCGGCGTGCTCTGCGAGGTCGTGTCCGAGGACGACCCGACCGGCATGGCCCGCACCCCGGAGCTGCGCCGCTTCTGCGACGAGCACGACCTGGCGCTCATCTCCATCGAGCAGCTGATCGAGTACCGCCGCCGCCACGAGACCCTGGTCGAGCGGGTCGTGGAGACCCGCATGCCCACCGACTTCGGCGAGTTCCGGGCGGTCGGCTACCGCAGCCTCGTCGACGGCGTCGAGCACGTGGCGCTGACCGTCGGCGACGTGTCCTCCAACGGCGGCGAGGACGTGCTGGTCCGCGTGCACTCCGAGTGCCTGACCGGCGACGTCTTCGGATCCCGCCGCTGCGACTGCGGCCAGCAGCTGCACAGCTCCATGCGGATGGTGCAGGAGGCCGGCCGCGGCGCGATCCTGTACATGCGCGGCCACGAGGGCCGCGGCATCGGCCTGATGCACAAACTGCAGGCCTACCACCTGCAGGACGACGGCGCGGACACCGTCGACGCCAACCTCAAGCTCGGCCTGCCCGCCGACGCCCGCGAGTACGGCACCGGCGCCCAGATCCTCCGGGACCTCGGCGTGCGGTCGATGGCGCTGCTGACCAACAACCCGACGAAGCGCGCGGGCCTCGGCGGCTACGGTCTCGAGATGAGCCGCCGCGTGCCGGTGCCCGTGGAGGTCAACGCCGACAACGTGCGCTACCTCACCACGAAGCAGCAGCGGATGGGCCATGACCTGCCGTGGCTGGACGACTACATTGGGCATGAGGCCGCCGCAGCCGGCGGCGACGCCCCCGACGTGAAGGAGACCCCGTGAGCGGAGCCGGACTGCCGGACATCGAGATTCCCGACGCCGAGGGCATGAGCGTCGCCATCGTGACGGCGCACTGGAACAAGGACATCACCGGCGAGCTCCGCGCCCAGGCGATCGCCGCCGCCGAGGAGGCCGGCGCGTACGTCCGCGACTACACCGTCGTCGGCGCGCTCGAGCTGCCCGTCGTGGTGCAGGCGCTTGCCGACGATCATGATGCGGTGGTCGCGCTGGGGTGCGTCATCCGCGGCGGCACCCCGCACTTCGACTACGTCTGCGACTCCGTGACCGACGGCCTGACCCGCATCGCGCTGGACAAGGCCACGCCGATCGGCAACGGCGTGCTGACCTGCAACACCCACGAGCAGGCCGTCGAACGCTCCGGCGTGCCGGGGTCGACCGAGAACAAGGGCCGCGAGGCGACCATCGCCGCGCTGCATACCGCGGCGCTGCTGCGTTCGCTGGGTGAGGAGTGACTGAGACGGTGGCAACCGGAAAGGGACGCGAGACGATGGCCCGCGACGTGAAGGCGGATGACGGGAACTGGCTGCTGACGGTGACGTCGCGGACGATGCGGAAGTACGCGTGGATCTCCGTCGCCGTGGTGATGGCGGTGCACATCTTCATGGGCGCCGTGGTCAACGTCGGCGACACCGGCGCGCAGGTGACCCTGATCGACATCCTGGCGTTCCCGATGCTCGGCCTGGTCATCTCCGCCGCCTGCCTGCTGATGCTGCGCCCCCGCGTCCGCGCGAACGCCAACGGCGTGGAGGTGCGCAACTTCCTCGGCCCGCGGTTCTACCCGTGGCGCGACGTCTACGGGCTGAGCTTCCCGGCGGACAAGCAGTGGGCCCGCCTCGAGCTCCCGGACTTCGAGTTCGTCCCCATGTGGGCCATGCAGGCCCGTGACGGCGAGGACGTCGTGGAGGCCGTGCGCGGCTTCCGCGAACTCGAGGACCGGTACATGCCGGAGGACTGATGGCGGACCCGGCGACGTACCGCCCGGCCCCCGGCACCATCCCCGTGGAGCCGGGGGTTTACCGTTTCCTCGACGACGGCGGCCGCGTCCTCTACGTCGGCAAGGCGAAGAACCTGCGGGCCCGCCTGTCGAACTATTTCCAGGACGTGGCGCACCTGCACCCGCGCACCCGGCAGATGGTGCAGTCGGCGTCGAAGGTCATCTGGACCGTCGTGCGCACCGAGGTGGAGGCCCTCCAGCTCGAGTACACGTGGATCAAGCGCTTCGACCCGCGGTTCAACGTCATGTACCGCGACGACAAGAGCTACCCGATGCTGGCCGTCAGCGTCGGCGAGCTGTACCCGCGGCTGTTCGTGTACCGCGGCCCGCGGCGCAAGGGGGTCCGTTACTTCGGCCCGTACTCGCACGCCTGGGCCATCCGCGAGACGCTGGACCTGCTGACCCGCGTGTTCCCGGCGCGCACCTGCTCGAAGGGCGTGTTCAACCGGCAGCGGCAGCTGGGGCGGCCGTGCCTGCTCGGCTACATCGACAAGTGCGCGGCGCCCTGCGTGGGGCGGGTGTCGGCGGAGGAGCACCGCGAGATCGTCGACGGCTTCACCTCCTTCATGGCCGGCCGCACCGGCCCGGTGACCGCGCAGCTGCGCCGCGAGATGGAGGCGGCGGCGGAGGACCTCGACTTCGAGCGCGCCGCCTCGCTGCGCGACAACCTGGCCGCCGTGGAGAAGGTCATGGAGAAGCAGGCCGTCGTCCTCGGCGACGCGACCGACGCCGACTTCATCGCCTTCGCCTCCGACGAGTTGGAGGCGGCCGTGCAGATCTTCCACGTCCGCAAGGGCCGCATCCACGGCCAGCGCGGCTGGGTGGTGGAGAAGTCCGGCGACTCCGAGACCGGCCCGCTTCCCGACGACGCCCCGGACCCCGCCCTGCCGAAGCTGCTGGCGACCTTCCTGACCCAGTTCTACGGCGACGCCGCCGAGCACGCGGCCGTCGACGGCGACGAGTCGACCGGGGCGGGGCAGGCCGTGCCCCGCGAAATCCTGGTGCAGGCCGAACCCGACGACGCCGACGGAGTCGCGGGGTTCCTCCGCGGCATCCGCGGCAGCGCCGTCGACGTCCGGGTGCCGCAGCGCGGCGACAAGCGGGCGCTCATGGAGACCGTCCAGCGCAACGCCGCCGAGGCCCTGGCCCAGCACAAGCTCAAGCGCAGCGGCGATCTCACCGCCCGCTCGCAGGCGCTGGAGGGCATCCGCGACGCCCTGTTCATGGCGGAGGCGCCCCTGCGCATCGAATGCACCGACGTGTCGCACATCCAGGGCACCGACGTCGTCGCCTCGCTGGTCGTCTTCGAGGACGGGCTGCCCCGCAAGGCCGACTACCGCCGCTACCGCATCAAGGACGCCGCCGGCGACGGCCATTCGGACGACGTCGCCTCCATCGCCGAGGTCGTCAGGCGCAGGTTCCGTCGGCACGCGGAGGACAAGCTGAGCGTGCCCGACGACGACGCCGTCATGTTCGAGGAGGAGGAACGGGGCGGCACGGAGGTCGTGGAGGAGTCCGTGTCCGGCCGCAAGTTCGCGTACCCGCCGCAGCTGTTCATCGTCGACGGCGGCGCGCCGCAGGTCGCGGCCGCGCAGGCGGTGCTCGACGAACTGGGCGTCACCGACGTCACGCTCGTCGGGCTGGCCAAGCGGCTCGAGGAAATCTGGGTGCCCGGCGACGACGAACCGGTCATCCTGCCGCGCAACTCCGAGGCCATGTACCTCATGCAGCGCATCCGCGACGAGGCGCACCGCTTCGCCATCGGCTACCACCGCCAGCGGCGATCGAAGCGGATGCGGTCCTCCGCGCTCGACGGCGTCAAGGGCCTCGGGCCGCAGCGGAAGTCGGAACTGGTGAAGCACTTCGGTTCCGTCGCCAAGCTCCGCGAGGCCACCGTCGAGGACATCACCGCGGTGTCCGGCTTCGGCCCGGCGCTCGCGGAACTGGTGCACGCGGCGCTCCACGGGGCGGAGGAGGGTCCGCGCACGTAGGGTTGGGGGCATGACCAACGCCTCCGCCGGGGTGGGAGACCCCGACACCTCACTGGTCCTGATCACGGGCATGTCCGGCTCCGGCCGGAACACCGCCGCAGCCGTGCTCGAGGAGATGGGGTGGTACGTCGCGGACAACCTCCCGCCCGAACTCATCATGCGGATGGTGGAGCTGTCCTTCGAGGCGGATTCCCCGGTCGAGCGCCTGGCGATCGTCACCGACGTCCGCTCCCGGGCCTTCGCCGGCTCCCTCGGCGGGGTCCTGGATCGCCTGCACGAATCCGGCCGCCGGCCCATGGTCATCTTCCTCGACGCGGACGACGACACCCTGATCGCCCGCTACGACTCCGTCCGCCGCACCCACCCGCTGCAGGACAACGGCACCCTCAGCCAGGGCATCGCCCTGGAGCGCGAGATGCTCTCCGGCATCCGGGGCATGGCCGACGTCGTCCTGGACACCTCGGCGATGTCCGTCCACGACCTGCGCCGCGCCCTCGAGGCCGAGTTCACCGACCCGGCGAACCGCCCGCAGCAGCTGACCGTCCAGTCCTTCGGCTTCAAGCACGGCGCCCCGCGGGACGCCGACCTGCTCGTCGACGTGCGCTTCCTGCCGAACCCGTACTGGGTGCCGGAACTGCGCGGCGGCCGGGGCGTCGACAAGCCGGTCAGCGACTACGTGCTCGGCCAGGAGGACGCGCCCCGGTTCCTCGACACCATGGAACAGCTCGTCGGCCTCGTCCTGCCCGGCTACCGCCGCGAGGGGAAGAACCACATGACCATCGCGGTCGGCTGCACCGGCGGCCACCACCGCAGCGTCGCCATTTCGGAGGAGCTCGCCCGCCGGCTGCGGGAGCACCCCGGCGTAACCGTCAACGTCATCCACCGCGACCTCCACCGCGGGTAGGCGCACGGGACCAACGAACGAGGAAAGAAGCAGCACGACAATGACCGCCATCACCAGCCTGGGCGGGGGCCACGGACTCTTCGCGACGCTGCGCGCGGTGCGCCGCATCGCCGACGACGTCACCGCGGTCGTCACCGTCGCCGACGACGGCGGCTCCTCCGGCCGCCTCCGCCGCGAACTCGGCCAGATCCCGCCGGGCGACCTGCGCATGGCCATGGCCGCACTCTCCCGCGACGACGAGCGCGGCAACCTCTGGGAGGACGTCCTCCAGCACCGCTTCGGCGGCACCGGCGCGCTGGCCGGCCACGCCGTCGGCAACCTGATCATCGCCGGCCTGACCAGCGTCCTCGGCGACGAGATCGCCGCGCTCGACGAGCTGGGCTCGCTGCTGGGCGTGTGCGGCCGGGTGCTGCCCATGTCGCCGCGGCCCCTGGACATCGAGGCGGAGGTCGTCGGCCTGGAGGACGACGCCCGCGTCGTGCGCCCCGTCCGCGGCCAGGTCGCCGTGGCCACCACGCCCGGCCAGGTCCGCCGCATCCGGCTCATCCCGGAGCGTCCGCCGGCCACGAACGAGGCGGTGGAGGCCATCCACGCCGCCGACATGGTCACGCTCGGTCCCGGCTCCTGGTTCACCTCCGTGCTGCCGCACCTGCAGGTCCCCGCGCTCGCCGACGCCCTCCGCGACACGTCCGCGCGGCGCGTCGTGGTCCTGAACCTCGTCTCGGAGCCGGGGGAGACCCACGGCTTCACCGCCGAGCGGCACATCCACATGCTGAACCAGCACTCGACGGACCTGCGCCTCGACCACATCCTGGTCGACCACTCCACGACCGTCGGCGCGTCGGAACGCGGGTACCTGGAACGCGCCGCCGGACGGCTCCACGCGACGGTGACCTACGCCGACGTGCGGGAAACCGACGACGACGGCGCCTGGACCGGGCGCCACGACCCCGTGAAGCTGGCCGAGGCCCTGCGCGGCCTGCTCTAGCCGCGGGCGGATAGTATCGGCGGTTGGCGACCCACCGCCAACCACCCACCGCCGAACATCGAGGAGGCCGCCGACGATGGCGTTGACGTCGAAGGTGAAGGACGAGCTGGCGCGCGTCCCCGTGAACCAGGAAAGCGCCATGTCCGCGGAAGTGGCGTCCATGCTGCGGTTCGCGGGCGCGCTGCACCTCGTCGCCGGGCGGATCGTCCTGGAGGCTGAACTGGACTCCGGCGCGGTGGCCCGCCGCCTGCACGGGATGATCGGCACCCTGTTCGGGCTGGAGCCCGAACTGCAGGTGCTCAGCCCCGGTGGCCTGCGCAAGACGTCCCGCTACATCGTCCGCATCGCCGAGGGCGGCGACCACCTCGCGCGCCAGACCGGCCTCGTCGACCGCGCCGGCCGGCCCGTCCGCGGCCTGCCCCCGAAGGTCATCGGCGGCACCGTCTCCGACGCCGAGGCGGCCTGGCGCGGGGCCTTCCTCGTGCACGGCTCCCTGACCGAGCCGGGTCGTTCCTCGGCCCTCGAAATCACCTGCCCCTGCCCGGAAGCGGCGCTGGCCCTCGTCGGCTGCGCGCGCCGGCTGGGCATCCAGGCGAAGAGCCGGGAGACCCGCGGCGGCGAACGCGTCGTCATCCGCGACGGCGAGGCGATCGGCG
>DUOR01000166.1 GCA_012838715.1 Actinomycetales bacterium | reverse complement strand
GGGCCGGGGGCGCGGGCTTGCGGATGCGGCCGCGCTGGCCGGTATTGGGCGCGTCGGGTTCAGTCACGCCCCCATTGTGGCCGAATCCGGTCGAATCGTTGGAATCGCGGGAACTTGCCGGAACGGCCGACGTAGAACGCGCCCACCGCCAAACCGATGAGCGCCAGCGGCAGAATCACGCCCGCCGGGCCCGGCCCGGTCTGCACCACGATCTCCACGGGCGCCGAAATCCGCTGCCCCGCCGGCGTCTCCAACCAGAGCTGGAGGCGGGCGCGGCGGTCCTCGTCGGACTCGGTCGGCGAGTTCAGCTGCAGGGTCACCGAGCCCTTCGCGGGCAGCGCCGCGGGCTGCCGCGACAGGGGGACGCCGTTCTGCCCAAGCACCTGCACCTCCGCGGGCACGGGCAGCGGCAGGCCGTTGCGGCCGACCACGACCACCGGGGACAGGCCGGTGGTGCGGGTGTAGACGCCGCCCGGCGCCACGAGCGTCACCGAGTCGCGCAGCTGCTGGAGCATGCTGCCGGTGCCGCCGTGGATGGCGGCGGCCCGTTCCGTCGCCGCGACGTGGCCGGCGCGTTCGCGGCGGCCGGTGCCCGTGAGCATGCGCAGCACGTCGCGCCGCAGCGGCTGGGTGAAGCCGTGCCGGGTCATGGCCACCTGGGGATCGTTGGCCATCATCAGGGCGAGGTCGGTGAGGTAGCCGGACTGCTGCCGGGCCCACGTCATCTCGGTGCCGGTGACGCCCCCCGGATCGGGGTTCGGTGCGGCCGTGGTCGCCGGGCCGGCGGAATGGTCGGCCGCCGAGGTTTCCAGCGCCTCGCCGAGGCCGACGGGCCGGGCGATCCCCTCGTCGAAGGTCGCGGCGACGGCGCGCAGGAAGGTCCGCGCCTCCTCGCCGTCCACCGACCAGCCGGCGGGGGGCAGCGCCACCACGGGCGCCGCGCCGCCGTCGCCGGCGCGGATCGACGCGTCGGAAAGCTCCTGGTGGAGCGTGCCGACGCTGGTCTGCATCCTGGCGACGCCCGAGTCCGCGGTGAGGTCGTGGCGTCCGGAGACGGCGGAGTAGCCGGCGACCTCCGGAGCGGAACCGGTGGCAGCCAGCGCCGCGGACAACGAACCGGGGAGGGCGAACGCGCGGGCGTGGCCCTGCAGGTCAACGGACTCGCCCGCGTGCGCGAGGCCGCCGTCGTCGGGCGTGAGGGAGTTCGCGGTGACCAAGGCGGTGGCGGGGGCCGCACCCTCCGACGGCCACGTGCCGGCGCCCGCGGTGCCGTGAATCGCCTCGAACACGGCATTCGGGTCCACCGCGCCCGTCGGATCGGCGTAGCGCAAGGTCGGCGCCGCCGTGGCCGAGAGGTACCCCTCCGGCGGCAGCACCACCGGCGCCAACGGCTCGAGCTCGAGGATGTCCGCCACCACGCCATCACCGACGGACAGCGCCTCCGCCGCGAGGTCGGGATCGCCGGTGGCGGAGACGGCGTTGATTTCGGCGCCGGACCACGGGAGGGTAACCACGCACATGTCGCGGGTGATGGCGCGCAGGCGATCCAGCCATTGCGCGGCCGTCTCGGCGCCGGAACCCTCGGTGAAGTCCAGGGAATCCGCGTCACCCCAGGAGTCGCGCAGGCGCGTCGAGGACTCGACGGGGCTCGGGCGGCGATCGCCGACGGAGTAGCCGTCGACCATGCGATCGACGGTCTGGATCAGCTCCGGATCCACCGCCACGCACGTCGACTGCCGCAGGCCCGGCCCCGCCGGCCCCGCCAACTCCGACTCCAGGGCGCCGAGCAGGCCCCCCAGGCGGCCCCGCTCCGCCAGCTCCTCGTGCAACGACTCGTCCGAGAGAATCAGCCGCTGCCGCTCCGGCGCCTCACCGGTCTCGCCCGGCAGCAGCGGGACATTCGTGGCCAACGGCCACACCAGCGACATCGGCACCGGATCGGCGGGAGCGTCGTCGCGGGCGGCATCGGGTGTTTCGGGGGCTTCGGGTGCGGCCCCGGATTCGCCCTCCGGGCCGTCCGGACCGTCCGTGCCCTCCGCGCCCTCCTCATCCTCCGGCGCATCGTCCGCGCGGACGGGCAGCAGGAACCGCGTCTCGGCGAGGAACTGGTCGATGCCTTCGTCGGGGCGGCCGTTGGCGTTGAACAGCAACGGGTACACGCCCGGTTCGGCGACGCCCAGGCCGGCCGGGGCCGCCACGTCCAGGGCCACCTCGAGCGTCAGCGTGGCGGACTCCCCCGCCGCCAGCGAGAACGAGTCACCGAAGCTGGTGGCCACCGCGTACGTCGCCTCCGGTTCGGCCAGCACCGTCCTGGCCTGAGAAGACCCGGGCAGGCGCTCGGCGCGCTGCGCCCGGATCATGATGTTCCCCACCGCCGAATCGGAGGTGTTCGTCACCGTCACCCGCGCCGCCAACCGGCCCGACACGGTCGGCACCTGCGGCGTCACCGCGTCGACCGTCAAATCCAGCACCCCGGCGTCCGCCACGCGGCCCGCGCCCGAACCCCAATCGGCCGCGATCCCCGCATTCCACGGATCGGTGGGCCACGGCGGGGCCGGCGCGGCCGACGCCGACGGGGGGCCGTC
>DUOR01000165.1 GCA_012838715.1 Actinomycetales bacterium | reverse complement strand
GGCAAGCAGTACAAGGTTGCCGAAGGTGACCTCGTCAAGGTCGAGAAGATCGAGGGTGAGCCGGGTTCCACCGTGGCTCTCACCCCGGTTCTGCTCGTCGACGGCTCCGACGTCACCACCGACGCCGAGAAGCTTGCCAACGTCACCATCAACGCCGAGATCGTCGAGGCCGCCAAGGGCCCGAAGATCCGCGGCATGCACTACAAGAACAAGACCGGCTACAAGCGTCGCTTCGGTCACCGTCAGCAGCTGACGGTCCTCAAGATCACCGGCTTCGAGAAGTAAGCCACCTACACCAGCTTTTCCTGAGGAGGGAATCATGGCTTCCAAGAAGGGTGCATCCAGCACGCAGAACGGCCGCGACTCCGAGGCCAAGCGCCTCGGCGTGAAGCGTTTCGGCGGCCAGCAGGTCAAGGCCGGCGAGATCCTGGTCCGCCAGCGCGGCACCTCGTTCCACCCGGGCGAGAACGTCGGCCGTGGCGGCGACGACACTCTGTTCGCCCTGAAGGCCGGCGCCGTCCAGTTCGGCACCAAGCGCAACAAGCGCACCGTCTCCATCGTTGAGGCGGAGGCCGCCGAGGCGTAAGCCCCGGTCACGCCGGACGCGCGGGTTCGCCCCGTGCCCGGCTGCGGTACCTGACTTAGCGCGGGCCGCATGGGATTCGTTCCCGTGCGGCCCGCGCTTTTTCGCTTTCCGACGGGGGCCGCCCGGGTATCGCGATATCGCGGGGCGCGCGGGCGGCGGGGTTATCCCCGGGAAGCCAGGGCGAAGGGGAGCACCTCGCGGCCGGTGGCGGAGGCGAGCGCGGCGGCGGTGAGGGTGATGGACCAGCCGGTGTCCATGGAGTCGGTCACCAGGAGAATCGGCCCGCCGGAACCGTTCAGGGCCAGGTCGCCGATCGCGTTCCAGTCCCAATGGTCGGCGAGGCCGGCCACCCGGTACGCCGAGTTCTGGGCGTCAACCGGCCGGGAGCCGGGACGCACGGGAAGTACGCCGGCGAACCGCATCCGCCCGATGGCGGCGACGGCCCGGGCGCACGCGATCACCATCTCGTCGAGCGCGGCACCGTGGGCGGCGGAGTCGGGGCCGCCATCGGCATGGCCGTCGCCGGGATGGCCGCCGCCGGGATCGCCACCGGCTGCGGGCCCCGCGGCGTGGGCCGCCAGCGCGACAACGGTGTCCGGCCGCGCGTCCCAGTCCCAGCCGGCGAGGACGTCGACGATGTTCCGCAGCATCCGGTCGCTGCGCCATTGGGCGGGGTCGGGGCGCCAGGAGGCGTCGGCAAGCAAAGAGGTCAGGGCGGGCCCACGCGCAATGTCGTTCAGGCGGCCCAGCGAACGGCCCTCGCCGACGCCGTGGATGCGGCCCTTCAACGGCAACCGCAGGCCGGTCACCGCGAGGGAGGAACCGGCGCCGTGCGGGGACATCAGGCGGTCCAGGCCCGTCGGCCACTGCTTGCGGGCGGGCACGCGGATGCCCGGCTCGGTGAGCCGGTCGCGGACGACGCCCTCGACCTCCGCGTCGATGTCGGGGGAGAGGTGGCGGCCCGTGCAGTTGTCGCACCGGCCGCAGGGGCCCTCCGCCGTGGGGTCGTCCAGCTGGTTGCGCAGGAACAGCATGCGGCAGGCCGCGGGGTCCGGCGCCGACGGGTCGCCGCTGCCGGGGCCCAGCCGTTCGTACCGGATCATGGCGTTCTGCTCCGCGCGGCGGGCCTCCGCCAGTCCGCCGTAGCGGGCGGCGTCGTACTCCCACGGCATGCCGGTGGCCACCCAGCCACCGCGGACGCGGCGGACGGCGCCGTCGACGTCGAGGACCTTCAGCACCTGGTCCAGCCGGGACCGCGACAAATCCACGGCGGTCTCCAGGCGCATCGTCGACGCCGCCTGGTCTCCGTAGCCGACCAGTTCGTCCAGCAGCGACCGCACCACGTCCTCGGCAGGGAAGGACAGGGAGGCGAAGTACTCCCAGATGTCGCGGTCCTCGGCGCCGGGCAGCAGGATCACCTCGGCGCGGTCGGTGCCGCGGCCGGCGCGGCCAATCTGCTGGTAGTACGAAATCGGCGACCCGGGCGCGCCCATGTGCACCACGAACCCGAGGTCGGGTTTGTCGAAGCCCATGCCCAACGCCGACGTCGCCACCAGCGCCTTGACCTCGTTGTTCAGCAGCGCCGCCTCGAGCCGTTCGCGTTCGGCGGCGTCGGTGCGCCCGGTGTAGGCCGCCACCTCGTAGCCGGAGGCCCGCAGCGCCTCGGCGACATCCTCGGCGGCCGCGACGGTGAGGCAGTAGATGATGCCGCTGCCCGGCAGATCCACCAGGTGCGACGCCAGCCACGCGGGCCGCTTGGTCGTGTCGGGCAACCGCACCACGTGCAGCCGCAGCGATTCGCGGTCGAGGCCGCCGCGCAGGACGCCGGTGCCGTCGCCGAGTTGCGCGCGGACGTCCTCCACCACGCGGTCGTTGGCGGTCGCGGTGGTCGCCAGCACCGGCACCCCGGACCCCAAGCCGGCCAGCAGATCCCGGATGCGCCGGTAGTCCGGCCGGAAATCGTGCCCCCAGTCGGAAATGCAGTGCGCCTCATCGACGACGACCATGCCCGCCGCCCGCGCCAGCGATGGCAGCACCTCGTCGCGGAACTGCGGATTGTTCAGCCGCTCGGGCGACACCAGCAGCACGTCGACCTCCCCGGCGGCCACCCGCCGCTGGATGTCGTCCCACTCCGTCATGTTGGAGCTGTTCACCGTCTCGGCGACGATGCCGGCCCGCCGCGCCGCCGCGACCTGGTTGCGCATCAGCGCCAGCAGCGGCGAAATGATCACGCTCGCCCCGCGCCCCCGCCGCCGCAGCAGCTTCGCCGCGATGAAGTACACCGCCGACTTGCCCCAACCGGTCCGCTGCACCACCAGCATCCGCTCGCCGCGGTTGACCAGCCCATCGATGGCCGTCCACTGGTCGTCGCGCAGCGCGGTCCCGGGCCCGGCGAGCCCCTGCAGCAGCTCGTTGGCTTCGTCGCGGGTGGCGGCGGGAGTCATCGGCGGAGTCATACCCCCACTTAAGCACGGGCCCCGGATTGGGCCCCGAAGCATGCGGTCGCGGTGCTTTCCGACGACGCCGGGCCCGGGTCGTCGGCACGCACGGGGAGGCGCCGGGAAAGGGTGGGGCGGTGCCGTTCGGCGCCCGTGGGGGAGGGGCACCGCCCGGGTGACCCCGGGATGGGGAATCCGGGGAACGGGGGAATCCGGAACCGTAATGTTGGGTGGAGGCGGGCCCCGGTACGGGTGGGCTCCTTCCCCGATCGGAGACGACGCGATGAACAACCCCGGGAACCCCGACAACCCCGACGGCCAGGGAGGGGGTGGCTGGGAACAGCCGCAGGAGCCCGGACCCTACGGCCAACAGGGTTACGGCCAGGAAGGCTACGGCCAGGGCCAGCAGGGCGGCTATGACCAGGGTGGCTACGGCCAGCAGGGTTATGGCCGGCAGGACCAGCAGGGCTACGGCCAGGGCGGGTACGGCCAGCAGCCCGGGCACGGCCAGGGCGGGTACGGCCAGCAGCCCGGGCACGGCCAGGGCGGGTACGACGCCGGCACCGGCCAGTGGCAGGACCCGAACCAGGCCCCGAACCAGGACCAGGGTTACCGGCCCTATGGTGCGGCGGGCCAGTGGCAGGGCGAGGCCGGCGCGTCGGCGGCCGGCGGGGGCACGTCCGGCGGCGGCGCGAAGAAGGGCCTGATCATCGGTGGCGCGGCCGTCGCGGCGATCGTGCTCATCGCGGCCCTCGCTTTCGGCGCCATCAAGTTGTTCGGCGGCGGAGCCGACGTCGAACCGCGGGTCATCGACGCCTACCACGACACCACCTGCGCCATCGCCGAGGGCGAGGTCTACTGCTGGGGCGATGCCGACTACCTGGTCAGCGACCGCGACTACGGAGAGACCGAGGAACCGGTCAAGGTCCGCGGCATCGAGGACGCGCGGGCGGTGTTCGTCGGGCACTACTCCGCCTGCGCGATCGACGGCGACGGCGCCACCCACTGCTGGGGCAACCTGTCGGACACCATGGACATGCGCAACTCCGACCGCCCGCGGGAAATCGAGGGCCTCGAGAACGCCGCGCAGATCTCCATCGGCACCGACTCCACCTGCGCCCTCGACACCGACGGCGCCGTCTGGTGCTGGGGCGCCAACGCCCACGGTGAACTGGGCAACGGCGGCACCCGCGCCACCGACACCCCGACCCGGGTCGAGGATCTGCCCGCCATCACCTCCCTGAGCACCATGGGCAAGAGCATTCTGGCGCTCGATGAGGACGGCAACGTGTGGGCGTGGGGCAACAACGAGCGTGGCGTCATCTTCACCAGCGATTCCGACGAGGAGACCCGGCCCGTGATGCTCGAGGGCCTGCCCAAGGCCCGCGAGGTGCACGCCGGCGTTGAACAGGAGTACGCCTGCATCATCGAGGAAGAGTTCGGCGAGGTCTGGTGCTGGGGCTACAACTTCATGGCCACCACCGGCACCCTGTGGAACGAAAACGACGACTACATCACCCGTGATCCGGTGCAGGTCGACGGCGTCACCGGCGCCGTGGAACTGGTCGGCGACTACTTCGTCGCCGCACTGCTCGACGACGGCACCGTCATGGCTTGGGGCGATTCCGCCGTCGGCGGCGACCGCTCCTTCTCCGACGACCACAAGGCCCGTGAACTGGACGGCATCACCGATGTCGTCCACATCGCCGGCGGCCGCCATCACCTCGTGTACGTCGATTCCACCGGCACCGTCGGCGGCAACGGAGACAATGATTACGGCCAGCTCGGCACCGGCGACACCACCGCCTACGACGAGAACGGCGACAACTCCCGCATCCGCGGCTTCACCGTCGACGTCGAATAGCGCGGTCGGCGCCGCCACTTGCCGCGGCGCCGCGCCGGGCCGGCTTGCCGACGACGTCGGAAAGCAAACCGCACGACCAACCAACGCCCCACCGGAATGCATCCGGTGGGGCGTCGTGGCGTCGGAAAGCACCCGGTGAGGATGCGTGCTTCGGGTGGGGAAGTGACGTGGATCGCCAATGGTGAGCGGCGTTGAACTTCTCACGACGCGGCGAAGGAACTACGGGGTCGGGGCCCGATTGTGCGACAATCGAGGGTCAAGCGGGGGTCCGGTTCGGCGGGCCCGCTTTTCGCGTGCCCGGAAGTGCCGCGCGGCGCGCCCGGAACGGGCGGCCACGGCACCGGTCGCAGGCCCCCGTCGCCCAGCACACCCGGAGGAATGAGGCCACATGTCACGGTTCATCGACCGCGTCGTCCTGCACCTGCAGGCCGGCGACGGCGGACACGGCTGCAACTCCGTGCTGCGCGAGAAGTTCAAGCCCCTCGGCGGCCCCGACGGCGGCAACGGCGGACACGGCGGCGACATCGTCCTCGAGGTCGACCCGCAGATCCACACCCTCATGGACTTCCACTTCCACCCGCACATCAAGGCGGAGAAGGGGAAGCCGGGCGCCGGCGACCACCGCAACGGCGCCCGCGGCCAGGATCTGATCCTCAAGGTCCCCGAGGGCACCGTCGTGCTGACGAAGGACGGCGACGTGCTGGCGGACATGACCGGCAAGGGCACCCGCTTCATCGCCGCCGAGGGCGGCTACGGCGGCCTGGGCAACGCGGCGCTCGCGTCGCGCTCCCGCAAGGCCCCCGGCTTCGCCCTGCTTGGCGAGCCCGGCGAGGAGAAGGACCTGGTCCTGGAGCTGAAGTCGATGGCCGACGTCGGCCTCGTCGGCTTCCCCTCCGCCGGCAAGTCCTCCCTGGTGTCGGCGCTGTCGGCGGCCAAGCCGAAGATCGGCGACTACCCCTTCACCACGCTGCAGCCGAACCTCGGCGTGGTGAACCTGGGCCACGAGTCCTTCACCGTCGCCGACGTCCCCGGCCTCATCCCCGGTGCCTCCGAGGGCCGTGGCCTGGGCCTGGACTTCCTCCGCCACATCGAACGCACCGCGGTGCTGGCCCACGTGGTCGACTGCGCGACCTTCGAATCCGACCGCGATCCCGTCTCCGACATCAAGGCGCTGGAGCACGAACTGGCGAACTACCAGTCCGAGCTCGCCTCCGACGTCGGCCTCGGCGACCTCGCCGAGCGCCCGCGGGTCATCGTGCTGAACAAGCTCGACGTCCCCGACGCCCGCGACATGGCGGACATGATGCGCCCCGAGCTCGAGGAATTCGGCTGGCCCATCTACGAGATTTCCACCGCCACCCGCGAGGGACTGAAGGAGCTCAGCTACGGCCTGAAGGAGGCCGTCGCCCGCTACCGCAAGGAAAACCCGCCGGCCAAGCCGGGCACGGCCGTCGGCGGCGCCGTAATCACGCCGAAGGGCGTGGGCCGCGGCAAGGGCGTCGACTTCGCCATCGACCGCGACCCCCAGGACCCGGAGGGCTTCGTGGTCACGGGCCGCAAGCCCGAGCGCTGGATTCTGCAGACCGACTTCGAAAACGACGAAGCGGTGGGCTTCCTCGGCGACCGCCTGGCGAAGCTGGGCGTGGAGGACGCCCTGGCGAAGGCCGGCGCCACCCCGGGCTGCCCGGTCACCATCGGCGACATCACCTTCGAGTGGCACCCGCTGACCGCCGCCGGCGCCGAGGACTTCGTGCCCTCCGGCCGCGGCACCGACTCGCGCCTGGAGACCACCGACCGCGTGTCCGCGGAGCAGCGCAAGCGCGCCTCGCAGGCCCGCCGAGGCCTCATCGACGAGATGGACTTCGGCGACGGCGCACAGGCGGATCGCGAGCGCTTCCAGTAACCTTTGGCCCGGTCGCGGGCCTGCGCCGGACATCCGGTTCAGGTCCGCGGCGCCGGGCAGCGGGCCCGCGCGGCCCGGACCGAGGCCCCACCCGGGCCACCCCAGACCCCTGTTCCCCAACGGAAAGTACCCATGCACCCGCCTTACAGCAGCTCCACCCGCGATGCCATCGCCAACGCGAAGCGGATCGTGGTGAAAGTCGGATCGTCGTCGCTGACGGGGCCCGACGGGCGAACGGATCCGGCGAAAATCGACGAGATCGCCGAGGCGCTGGAGAAGCGCATGGTCCGGGACAGTGACCTGATTCTGGTGTCCTCGGGCGCGGTGGCGTCGGGTATGGGCCCGTTGGGCTTGTCGACGCGGCCGACGGACCTGGCCACCAAGCAGGCGGCCGCGGCGGTGGGCCAGGTGCGCCTGGCGCAGGAGTGGTCGCGGTCTTTCGCCCGTTTCGGCCGCACGACGGCGCAGGTGCTGCTGACGTCCGCGGACGCCGGTGACCGCCCGCGCGCCCGCAATGCGCAGCGCACGATTGACCGGCTGCGCCAGCTGCACGCCATCCCGATCGTCAACGAGAACGACACGGTGGCGACTTCGGAGATGCGTTTCGGCGACAATGACCGCCTTGCCGCGCTGGTCAGCCACCTCGCGTTTTGTGATGCGCTGGTGCTGCTTTCCGACGTCGACGGCCTCTACGACCGCAACCCCTCCGAGCCGGGCGCCCAGTTCGTGCCGGAGGTGTGGAGCGGCAATGACCTCAAGGGCGTCATCGCCGGCGATGGCGGCAAGTTGGGCACCGGCGGCATGGCGTCGAAGGTGACCGCCGCCCGTCTCGCGTCGCGTGGCGGCGTGCCGGTGCTGTTGACGTCGACGCAGAACATCGACGCCGCGCTGGATAAGGCGGACGTCGGCACGGCGTTCGCGCCGAAGGAGGATCGCCTGTCCGCGTGGCAGTTCTGGGTCCTCCACGCCGCCGACGCCTCAGGGGTGCTGCGCATCGACGCCGGCGCCGTCACCGCGGTCACCGAGAATCGCCGGTCCCTGTTGCCGGTGGGCATCACCAGCATCGACGGCGAGTTCACTTCGGGTGACATCGTCGACATCGTCGGCCCGAACGGCGTCGTCGTGGGCCGCGGCGAGGTGGCCTACGACTCGGATGAGCTGGCCGGCATCATCGGCCGCACCACCGCCGAGCTTCCCGACGGCCTGCAGAAGCCCGTCATCCACGCCGACTACCTGTCGGGTTACGCCACCCGCGCTTAGGTTCCGCGCGCCCATGACCGACCGTCCGCCCCGTAATCGCCGTCCGGCCGAGATTCCCGGATCCGGTGATTCGCGGGGCATTCGCCGTTCCGGGGAAGGGGCCGCCGGTTCGCGGGGCGGATCCGGCCGTCGGCACGCAACGGTGGGGCGTGACCGGCGCGCCGGTGGCGTTCCTGTCGGCGCCCGCGGCGGGGTTCGATGAGCTGGTGGCGTTTTCGGGCGTCGACCAGGCGACCCTCGCCGGTGGTCCGGGGCATTACCCCGAGACTGCGCTGCCCGGGCAGCCGGGTAATTCGTCGTTCGCGGCGCACCGCGACGGCAATGGCGCGCCGTTCGACCACATCGACCGGCTGGGCACCTGCGACGACATCACGGTGGAAACGGCGACGCATGTTTTCCATTACAAGGTGCTGCCCGTCGACGGGTTGGCCGGGCGGGGTGAGCCCTTCGACTGCGTGCCCGAGGGCACCCCGATCCCCGATGTCCCGGGGCGGCACATAGTGACGCCGGATCGTGTCGACGTCGTCGGAAAGCACGGTGACGCCAGCATGCTCACCTTCACCACCTGCCACCCCAGGTGGTCCAACACGCACCGGCTGATCGTGCACGCGGTGCTGGCCGGGGCCGACGACAAGGCGGCGACGTAGATGAGCGACAAGGCGGCGATGTAGATGTACGGGGCGCTGTGGCGGATGCTGCCCGGGCCGGATTTGCTGCGGGCGTTCATCGCGCTGGTGTTGCTGGCCGCGGTGTTCCTCCTGCTCATGGAAGTGGTTTTCCCCTGGTTGGAGGAGCTTTTGCCGTGGACCGACGTGGCGGTGGCGCGGTAGGCCGCGCCCGGGCGGGCGGGGACGCGACGCCGCCGGTTTCCCTACACTGGGGCCCATGACTGACGCCACCGACACGAACACCGGTACGAGAACCGACACGCAGCTGTCCGACGCCCGCGCCGCCGAGCGCGCCGAGGTCCTGGAGAAGGCCCGCCGCGCCAAGGCCGTCTCCATGGAGCTGGCCCGTTACACCTCCGAGCGGAAGAACCGCATCCTCCTCGCGGCAGCCGACGCGCTCGTCGCCGAGGCCCCCGCGATTCTGGAGGCCAACCAGCGCGATATCGAGGAAGGCCGCGAGCGTGGCCTGGCCGAGTCGCTGATTGACCGCCTGAAGCTCGACGAGGACCGCATCGCCGGCATCGCCGGCGGCCTGCGGCAGGTCGCCGGCCTGCAGGACCCGGTGGGCGAGGTGCTGCGCGGTTCGGTGCTGCCCAACGGCATCAAGATGTCGCAGGTGCGTGTGCCCCTCGGCGTGATGGGCATGATTTACGAGGCCCGCCCCAACGTCACCGTCGACGCGTTCGGCCTGGCCCTGAAGTCCGGCAACGTGGCGCTGCTGCGCGGGTCGAAGTCCGCCCGCAACTCCAACGAGGCGCTGGTGGAGGTGCTGCGGAAGGTGCTTGCCGACGACGGCGCGCCCGAAGACCTCGTCCAGCTGCTGCCCTGCGAGACCCACGATTCCGTCCAGGATCTGATCACCGCCCGCGGCCTGGTGGACCTGGTCATCCCGCGCGGCGGCGCCGGCCTCATCGAGGCAGTGGTCACCCGCGCGACCGTCCCCGCCATCGAAACCGGCACCGGCAACTGCCACCTCTACATCGATGGCTCGGCCGACGTCGACGAGGCCATCGCCCTGCTCATCAACGGCAAGACCCGCCGCTGCTCCGTGTGCAACGCCACCGAAACGGTGCTGATGGACAAGGCCCTGGGCCAGGAGAACATCGACAAGGTGCTCGACGCCCTGGTCGCCGCCGACGTCAAGGTCCACGGCGACGCCGACAACCTCGGCTGGTCCGGCGAGGTCATTCCCGCCACCGACGAGGACTGGAACGACGAGTACCTGTCCTTCGACATCGCCGCCAAGGTCGTCGACGGCGTCGTCGCCGCCGCCGACCACATCAACGAACACGGCTCCGGCCACACCGAGGCCATCTCGGCGAAGGATTGGGAGGCGTGCGAGACCTTCGTCGATCGCGTCGACGCCTCCACCGTCAACGTCAACGCGTCCACCGCGTTCACCGATGGCGAGCAGTTCGGCATGGGGGCCGAGATCGGTATTTCGACGCAGAAGCTCCACGCCCGCGGCCCGATGGCCCTGCCGGAGCTGACCTCCACCAAGTGGATCCTGCGCGGCACCGGGCAGACCCGCCCGTAGGGGACCGGGCTCGGCCCGCCCGTAGGGGACCGGGCGCCAACGCCGGATACGCACCGCCTATCGGTGTGCATATCCGGCGTTTTCGCATGTCAGGGCGGGGGTAAGGGGGATATGGCGTGGGTCACTTGCGTTTGGGGGACGGACGACCGAATGAGGCAATTGCATACATTGCGCAAGAATGCGTCACTCATGCAAAGGAGGTCGATGATGTCGATGCGTCCCTCGTCCACTGGTTCCACCATTTCCCGCCGCCGGTTCGGTCGGCTCGGCCGCCATCGGCTCCGGTGTGATCGGTTCCGCCGTCGCCGACAGCGCCGGCGACTCCGGCTCGACCCCGGACAGTGGCTCCATCGGCTCGGACGACGTCCCCGCCGACGAGGCCCCCGCCGCCGAGACCCCGGCCGCCGGCGAGGCCGCCTCCGACGAGGTCGTCCAGGCCAACGGCAGCCTCCCGGTCACGGGCGTTTCCGTGGGTGTGGGCCTGGCCGCCGCCGCGGCGCTCGTTGCCGCGGGCGTGTTC
>DUOR01000164.1 GCA_012838715.1 Actinomycetales bacterium | reverse complement strand
GGCCCGGTGCTCCCGGCCGCGCGGCGGGCCTAGTAGTCCAGGTTGGTGCGCAGCTCCCAGGCGGTGACCTGGCTCTGGTACTCGCGCCACTCGCGCCACTTGTTGCGCAGGAAGAACTCGTAGACGTGGTCGCCGAGGGTGTCGGCCACCAGGTCGGAGCGCTCCATTTCGCGCAGCGCCTCCTCCAGGGAGGTCGGCAGGTCGCGGTAGCCGAGGGCGCGGCGTTCACGGCGGGTCAGTTCCGAGATGTTGTCCTCGGCCTCGGGCGGCAGTTCGTAGCCGTCCTGGATGCCGCGCATGCCGGCCGCCAGCAGCACGGCGTACGCGAGGTACGGGTTGCAGGCGGAGTCGACGGAGCGGATTTCGACCCGTCGGGAAGCGGATTTCGCCGGCGAGTACATGGGCACGCGCACCAGGGCGGAACGGTTGGCCAGGCCCCACGTCGCGGAGGTCGGCGCCTCGGCGCCGAAGACGGTGCGCTTGTAGGAGTTGACCCATTGGTTGGTCACCGCGGAAATTTCGGCGGCGTGGGTGAGGATGCCCGCGATGAAGCTGCGGGCGGTCTTCGACAGCTTCTGCTCGTCGTCCGGGTCATGGAAGGCGTTGGTGTCGCCCTCGAAGAGGGAGATGTGCGTGTGCATGGCGCTGCCCGGCTGGTCGGCGAAGGGCTTGGGCATGAACGTCGCGCGGACGCCGTTGCGCATGGCCACCTCCTTGATGAGGTAGCGGAAGGTCATGACGTTGTCCGCCATGCTCAGCGCATCCGCGTAGCGCAGGTCGATTTCCTGCTGGCCCGGCGCGTTCTCGTGGTGGGAGAACTCGACGGGGATGCCCATCGCCTCCAGCGCGTTGATGGCGTGCCGGCGGAAGTCCGGCGCCTTGTCGTGCACCGCCTGGTCGAAGTAGCCGCCGTTGTCGGTGGGCACCGGGGGCTGCCCGTCGGTGTCCAGCGAATCGACCAGGAAGAACTCGATTTCCGGGTGGACGAACGCGGTGAACCCCTGGTCCGCCGCCGCCTTCACTTGCCGACGCAGCACGTGCCGCGGATCGGCCCAGCTCGGCTGGCCGTCGGGCATGGTGACGTCGCAGAACATGCGGGCGGTGTGCAGTTCCTTGTCGTCGTGCAGCCACGGGAGAATCTGGAACGTCGACGGGTCGGGGCGCGCGATGGTGTCGGCCTCGGAGACGCGGGAGAAACCCTCGATGGCCGAGCCGTCGAAGCCGATGCCTTCCTCGAACGCGCCCTCCAGTTCCGCCGGGGCGACCGCCACGGACTTCAGGTACCCGAGGATGTCGGTGAACCACAGGCGGATGAAACGGATGTCCCGTTCCTCGATGGCGCGGAGGACGAATTCCTGTTGGCGATTCATGCCTCCCAAGTTACGCAACTTGCCGCGCCCGGGGTTCACTCCCGGACGGGTCGGCGCAGGTCGTCCGGCGCGGAAGACCGGGCCGTCCGGTGCGCCGGAGGTGCGTGGGAGGTGCGTGGGAGTTGCGTGGGCGGTTCCGCGAAGCCCGGGGTCCGGGCCGTGGGCCTGTGGCACACTTGGGGATCATGAGCACCCGGAAGTTCCGCCTGAACGATTTCGCCGCCCGGAAGACCGAGGGCCGCCCGTGGGCGATGTTGACCTGCTACGACTATTCGACCGCGCGGGCGTTCCACAACGCCGGCGTGGAGGTTCTGCTGGTGGGCGATTCCGCCGCCAACGTCATCTACGGCTACGACACCACCACGGAGGTCAGCCTCGACGAGCTGATTCCGTTGGCCCGCGGCGTCGTCCGCGGCGCCCCGAACGCCCTGGTCGTCGCGGATCTGCCGTTCGGCGTGTACGAGGCGTCGGACGAGCAGGCGGTGCTCAGCGCCGCCCGGATGATGCGCGAGACCGGCGCCCACATGATCAAGATCGAGGGCGGCGAGCGCATCACCCCGCGCATCCGCGCCCTGGTCAACGCCGGCATCCCGGTGATGGCGCACATCGGTTTCACGCCGCAGTCCGTCAACGCGCTGTCCGGTTTCAAGGTGCAGGGCCGCGGCGAGGGCGCCGAGCAGCTGCGCCGCGACGCCCGGGCGGTCGCCGAGGCCGGCGCCGCCGCCGTCGTGCTGGAGATGGTCCCCGCCGACCTGGCCACCGAGATCACCGCCGAGCTGCCCATCGCCACCTGCGGCATCGGCGCCGGCGTCAACTGCGACGGCCAGGTGCTGGTGTGGCACGACGCCTTCGCCCTGCCTTCCGACGGCCGCCGCCCGTCGTTCTCGGCCGTCTTCGGCGAGGTCGGCGAGCTCATCGAGTCCGGCGCCGCCGAGTACCGCCGCCAGGTCGAGGACCGCGAGTTCCCGCCGACGGACAAGGACTTCTCGGGCTAACGGGTCTGGTCCCGGGATCTGGTCCGGGGCCCGGGCCAAGGTTCCGCGGGGCTCCCGGGAGATTCAGCCCCGGCCCCTCCGGGGCCCGAAAACCCCGGGTTTTCCGCCCAGCCCCGTTGCCCGGCAACGATTGTGAGATGCGCCTCGTTGCGGATCCGTACGGGGGTAGCATGGTCACCATGAATGCTTCCGGAGGATCCACCGACAACACCGGCAATCGCACGTCCCCCGACGGGGCCCAGGCGGACAAGGTCCGCGACCGCGAGGCCACCAAGCCGACCGCTTTCCTGGAGGTGGAAGCCCGCTTCGCGGCCCCGGAGGAGGCCGTCGCGCCGAGCTTCGGGTTCGTCCCCGGCGTCGCCGGCTCGAAGGACGAGGTCCGCGAGTTGTCCGCGATGTACCTCGACACCGAGGATCTGCGGCTGACCCGGGCGAAGCACACGCTGCGCCGCCGCACCGGCGGACCCGACGAGGGTTGGCACCTGAAGGCCCCGAAGGGTTCGGCGCGCCTGGAGTACGGTTCGCCGCTGGATGCGGGTGCCGTCCACGGCGAGGGAGCGGACGCGGAGTACGAGGTGCCGGCGGATCTGCTGGCGCCGGTGCGCTCCATCGTCCGCTCGCACAAGCTCGGCCCGATTGCGCGGGTCGACAATGAGCGTCACGTGTCGGTGCTGTTCAACGCGCAGGGCGAGGCCATCGCGGAGTTCTGCGACGACCACGTCACCGCCGTGTCGCTGCTGCCGGGCGGCGGCGAGAAGAAGTGGCGCGAGTGGGAGGTCGAGCTCCTGGGCGACATGGCCACCAGCGCGGAGGGGGCGAAGCTGCTCGAGCGCGTGTCGGCGGTGCTGAAGGTGGCGGGCGCCGTCGAGTCGGAGAGCCCGTCGAAGCTGCGCACCGCGCTCGGCGATTCCATCGAAGGCGCCCCGGTGCCGCCGTCGCCGGCGGATTTGCCGGAGGGCACGCCGGGCCGCACGGTCGTCGACGCGCTGGCCGCGAACGTGGCGAAGATGGTCGAGTGGGATCCGAAGGTCCGCAACGACGAGTGGGATTCGGTGCACCAGATGCGCGTGGCCACCCGTGAGCTGCGGTCGCACATGCAGACGTTCCACGGCATCCTCGTCGGCGATCACATCGGCCGCATGGAGTCGGAGCTGAAGCTGCTGGCCGGTGTGCTGGGCGTGGCCCGGGACGCGGAGGTCGTCGCCGAGCGGTTCGAGAAGCAGCTGCAGCGCGAGGAGGCCGACGTCATCGCCGGCGAGATGCGCGCGGAGCTCCTCGAGGACATCAACCAGGATTACGCGCGCGCCCACCGTCGCGTGGTCGCGGCCCTGAATTCGGATCGTTACCTCAAGCTGCTCGACGACCTCGACGAGCTGCTGGCCGATCCGCCGGTGAACCCGTCCGCGGGCGAGGAGGCGCTGGCCGGGGAGCTTTCCGACGACGCCGCCGCCGCGTCCGACGACGCCGCCGGCACCACCGCCGCCGCGGCGCCCGACGCGGAGTC
>DUOR01000163.1 GCA_012838715.1 Actinomycetales bacterium | reverse complement strand
TGAATCGCTGGGGAGTTGAGGGCATGGCGCGGCCACGGATGGCGGTGGGTCGCGCCCTCGGGTGGTTGATTTTGGCACAGGGCCCGGGCGTGCGGCACATGTCCGAAAATTTGGTTTCCCGGGCTTTCCCGGCGGCGGGGGTGGTGCCGAGGGGGAGCGCGTAACGGGCCGATCCTGCGATTCGACAGTGATTGTCATTTGGGGCGGATTCACCCGTCGTTTTTCGGGGGCGGGGGCCGGGGGTGATTCCAATGCGGCGCACCGGCCCCATTTCGGCGTCAAATCCTTCCCGTCGCCTGCATTTACGTGCCGACGGCAGGATCTGCCGCGTTCCGGCGGGGGTAGCCGGGCGTCCGATTCTCCGGATGGTGACGGTGGGGCGAACGGGGCCCGTGAGGCTTATGGGAATAGAACTGTTACGGCCCGGCGGCGCGAAGGTCACGGTAAGGAAACGGCGTAACGGGGGTAGTTGAAAAAGCGACACTGCACCGCCCCTTTTAGGGGGTGGATTTCCGTGCGTGCTTCCGGGCGGTGCCCGAATCGTTGGGGAATTACACGCCCCGGACTCGGTCCGCCGCCCCCGCGGGGCCAATTGCGCGGACCCGGGGCGGGCGCCGCAGGGCTTCGGGAGGACACCTCGCGAGCGCCGTGCGGACCCGTGCGGACCCGTGCGGACCCGTGCCGCCCCAGGCGACCCCTGGAACTCCTACCGCCCGTTGCGGCGCCGTACGGGGACGATGACCGGGCCATCGCCGCGGTGCAGGACGTCGACCCGTGCACCGTAGACCTCGGCGAGGCGTTCCGCGGTGAGGATGACGTCCGGGGAACCCTCGGCGACGATGCGGCCGGCGTTCATGAGCGCCATGTGGTCGCCGAACTGCGCGGCCAGCGACAGGTCGTGCATGGCCGCGATGACGGTCAGTCCCTTCGCGGATCGCACCTCGTCGACGAGCTCGAGGACCTCCTGGGCGTGGCCGATGTCGAGCGCCGACGTCGGTTCGTCGAGAAGCAGCACCCGCGGTTGCTGGGCCAACGCGCGCGCCAGGGTCACCCGCTGGCGCTCGCCGCCGGACAGGCCGGTGACGGGGCGCCCCGCGTAATCGGTGAGCTGGAGGTCGGCGAGGCAATCGTCGGTGACGGTGTAATCGTGGGCGGCGAAGGCGCCCAGGTGCGGGTGGCGGCCCAGGTGAACGTACTCGCGCACGGACATCCCCTCGGGGATGACGGGCAGCTGGGGCATGAGGGCCACGGCGCGGGCGACGTCCCGGCGGCGGCGCATTGCCCCGAGCCCGATGTCCGCGCCGGGGCGCAGCCGGTGGCCGGCGATGTCGATGGATCCGGCGGTCGGCGTGAGCACCTGCGCCAGCGCGTGCAGCAGCGTCGACTTACCGCAGCCGTTCGGGCCGGCGAGATTGAGCCACGCGCCGGAATCGAGGGACAGCGAGACCCCGGCGACGGCGTCCGCGTCCGCGCCATGGTGCCGGACGCGCACGTCGCGGCATTCGACGGTGGCCGTGCCGGTCATGCCGCCACCTTCCCGGCCCGGCTGAACCTGCGCAGGATAAAGAGGAAGAAGGGCGCGCCGACGGCGGCGGTGACCACGCCGACGGGCAGTTCCGCTGGGGCCAGCAGCGTCCGGGCCGCGGTGTCGGCCGCGAGCAGGAAGATGGCGCCCCAAATGAGCGTCAGCGGCAGCAGCAGCCGGTGCCCCGGCCCGACGATGAGCCGCAGCGCATGCGGCACGATGATGCCAACGAAACCGATGAGGCCGGAGACGCTCACGACGGCGGCGGTGCCCATCGTCGCCACGGCCACCAGGGCCAGGCGGACGAGCCCGGGGTCGACGCCCAGCGTGCGGGCCTCCAGGTCACCGACGGTCATGACGTCGAGGAGCCGCGACGACAGCACGATCACCAGCCAGCAGAACCCGGCGGGGATGAGCACCATCAGAATCGAACCCCAGCTGGCGATGCCCAGGTTGCCCAGCATCCACGAGTAGACCCGTTTGACGGTCTCGATGTTCCGCTGCTGCACGTAGGTCTGCGCGGCGTTGGCGAAGGCCGCCACGGCCACGCCGGCCAGCACGACGACGGTGGCGGAGGAGCCGTGGCCGACGCCGCGGCTGACCATGTACGTCGCGGACACCGCGATCACGCCGCCCACGAACGCCGCCCCGACGATGCCCAGCCCACCGCCGCCGAAACCAATCGACGCGCCGGCGACCACGGCGACCGTGACGCCCAGGCCGGCGCCCGAGGACACGCCCAACAGGTACGGGTCGGCCAGGGGATTGCGGAACACCGCCTGGTAGGCGGCGCCGGCGACCGCCAACGTCGCGCCCACCACGATGGCCATGGCCACCCGCGGCAGGCGGATGCTCCACAGGATCGCGTGATCGCGGGTGTCCAGCGCGGAAATCCCGATCAGCTCGCGGGCGACGTCGAGGAACGGCAGGCGCACCGGGCCCGTGAACGCGGACGCGGTCGCGGCCACGAAGAGGAGCAGCAGCGACAGGCCGATGAGCAGCGCCGCCTGGGGCAGTTTCATCAGGAAGCGGCCCCGGCGGTCGCGGGGGCGTTGGCACGGAGGGCCTCGGCGATCTCCTGGACGAACTGCGGCAGACGGCTGCCCCAGCGGGAGGCGAGGTCCTCGTCGAGGACGATGATGCGGTTCTCCCGCACGGCGGTCAGCTCATCCCAGCCCGGGCGCTCGGCGACCTTCTCCGGCGTCATCGACTCGGACTCGCCGTTGGACAGGAAGATGAAGTCCGGGTCGGCGGAGATGATCGACTCCGCGCCGAGCTGCGGGTAACCGGTCTCGCCCTCGGCGATGGAGCTCAGGCCGAACATCCCGTAGACCTGGCCCAGGAACGTGTCGTCGGCGACGGTGTAGTGGTCCGAGGAAACCTCGTGGTAGTAGGTCAGATCGCCCTCGCGGAGCTCCTCCGGCACGGACTCGACGGCCGCGTCGATGTCGGAGCTCATCCGGGCGGTCAGCTCGACGGCGTCGCCGAGGTTGCCGGTCGCCGCACCCAGGCGCTCGATCTGGCCGTAGGCGTCGGCGAGCCCCTCCGCGGAGGGGAGGACCAGCATGGGCACCTCGGCGGCCTCGAGGCCCGAGCCGAGGGTGCCGTCGTCCATGGTCACGACGACGAGATCCGGGTCGTGCGACAGCACGGACTCGACGTTCGGGGTGTACCCGCTGAGGCCCTCCACGACGGGGGCCTCCTCCGGGTAATAGGAGTACTCGTCCACCGCGACGACCTGGTCGCCCGCGCCGATGGCGAACAGCGACTCCGTCGCCGACGGGGACAGGCTGACGATGCGCTCGGGGCGCTCCTCGACGGTGATCTCCTCGCCCGAGCCCTCGGCGCCGGAGGCCAGGGTCACCGGGAACTCCCCGTCGCCGGAGGCGGCGGAACCCTCGTCGGCGTCGGTGGAACAACCCGCCAGGGCGAGAACGGAAACGATGGCGCCGGCGATGAGCGCGGGGAAGCGACGGTTGCGGTGCGTCACGGTGGGGGACTCCTCGAAATTCATGGGGTCTGCGATGGCAGGGATGATCGATAGGGAAGAGCCGGGGGCACTTCCTTGGAAATTCCTATCAAAGATAACCCGCAATCCTGATCCATCATCCCCCACCCCGCCCCCCGTTTCACCATCGGCCCCGCCCTTTCCCGGGCGCCCCGCCCGTGCAACGCCCGCGCCGCGGGGAAGCCCGGCCGGCACCGTCGGAAAGCGGCGCCCGGGTGTGCCGCCCACCCCATTCGGGGCGGGGCGGACGATAGATTCCGCCTCTCGCATGTGCGATCGATGCGGAGTCGTAAAGTGTCCCCCATGCCACGGACCAACGAAACCGCCACCCGCCGCACCCCGCTGCCGGCGTGGCTCCTGGCCGCAATCGCGGTGTTCACCATCGCGTGGGGCGGCAACCAGTTCACCCCGCTGCTGGTGATGTACCGCCTCAACGGCGAGCTCGACCTGGTGTTCGTAGACCTCATGCTCGTCGTTTACGCGATGGGCATCGCGCCGGCGCTGCTGCTGTCGGGCCCGATGTCGGACCGCATCGGCCGCAAGCCGGTGATGATGGCCGGCCCCCTGTTCGCCATCGCCGGGTCGGTGCTCATCGCGCTGGGTGAGTCGACGGGCGCGCTGCTGCTGGTCGGCCGGATGCTGGCGGGCATCGGCGTCGGCATCGCGATGGCGGTGGGCGGTTCCTGGGTGAAGGAGCTGTCCACCGAGCGGTTCGATCCGACCGCGAAGTCGACGTCGGGCGCGAAGCGGCAGTCGATGGCGCTGACCATGGGCTTCGGCGTCGGCGCCGGCGTGGCGGGCACGCTCGCCCAGTTCGCGCCGATGCCGGGGCAACTGCCGTACCTGCTGCACATCGCGCTGACCATCCCCGCCATCATCGCGTTGACGGTGGTGCCGGAGACCCGCCAGTCGCCGCATCTGGCGGGCGGCCCGCGGGAGACGGTGCTGCAGTCGCTGCGCACCCCGTCGGTGAAGAACCCCCGGTTCCTGCTGGTCGCGGCGATGGTCGGCCCGTGGGTGTTCGGCGCGGCCGGCGTGGCCTACGCCATCATCCCGACCCTGATGCAGGAGACCGTCGGCCAGCCGGTGTTCTTCTCGGCGATCATCACGTTCTGCGCGCTGCTGGCGGGCTTCATCATCCAGCAGTTCGGCCCGCAGATCGCGTCGGAGAAGTCGGCGCGCGGTTCCCTCACGGCGATGGGCATCGTCATCGTGGGCATGGGCCTGGCCATGTGGATGTCCACGACCCTGACGGTGGCCAGCGCGTTCATCGCGGCGATTGTCCTGGGCATGGGCTACGGCCTGACCCTGTTCACGGGCCTGAACGAGGTGCAGCGCATCGCGGGGCCGCGCGACCTGGCCGGCCTGACGGGCATCTTCTACTGCCTGACGTACATCGGTTTCGCGTTCCCGGCCATCCTGACCAAGCTGTCCGAGTCCATCGAGTGGATGACCTACCCGGTGATGCTCGGCGGCGGCATGGTCATCGCCGTCCTGATGACCGTGGTCATCGCGCTGAATTCCCGCCGCAACCTGCCGCAGGGGTAGTGGCCGGAGGCGCCCGGCGGGGGCTAACGTGCATGTCATGACCGCCGATTCCGCGTACCCCGCCCAGCCGACCCGCATGCTCGTCACCGGGGGAGCGGGCTTCATCGGGTCGACCCTGGTCGATCGCCTGCTTGCCGACGGCCACACCGTCACGGTCCTGGACGACCTGTCGCACGGGAAGCTCTCCAATTTGGAGGGGGCCCGCGCCGTCGAATCGGACGAGGGCATCGGCGGCGGGGGCCGCTTCACTTTCGTGCAGGGCGACGTCCTGAGCGTCGACTGGGACGAACTGCTCGCGGCCGCGCGGCCGGAGGTCGTGTTCCATCTGGCGGCGCAGATCGACGTCCGCGAGTCGGTGGCGGACCCGGTCCACGACGCGGAGCTGAACATCATCGGCACGATCAAGCTTGCCGACGCCGCCCGGCGCAACGGCGTGCGGAAGATCGTCTTCACGTCCTCGGGCGGTTCGATCTACGGCGTGCCGGAGGAGTTCCCGGTAAGTGAGGAGGTGCCGGTGCGCCCGCTGAGCCCCTACGCCGCGTCGAAGTCGGCCGGCGAAATGTACCTGGACATGTTCCGCCGCCTGTACGGCCTGGACTGCTCGCACATCGCCCCGGCGAACGTCTACGGGCCGCGCCAAGACCCCCACGGCGAGGCGGGCGTGGTCGCCATCTTCGCCCAGCGCCTGCTGGCGGGGCAGTCGACCCGCGTGTTCGGCGAGGGCGACAACACCCGCGACTACGTCTACGTCGGCGACGTGGTGGACGCGTTCGTCCGCGCGGCCGGGGAGGCAGGGTCGGGCATGCGCTTCAACATCGGCACCGGGGTGGAGACCACGGACCGGCGCCTGCACTCGCTGGTCGCCGAGGCGGCCGGCGCGGAGGACGACCCGGAGCGGGCCCCCGCCCGCCCCGGCGACGTGCCGCGGTCCTCCCTGGATCCGTCCCTGGCCCGCGAGGTGCTGGGCTGGGAGCCGACCGTCGACGTCGCCGAGGGCGTCCGCCGCACGGTCGATTACTTCCGCGGGCAGGCGGCCTAACCTTCGTTGCGCTGGGCCTTCATCAGCTCCAGCTCGATGTAGTCGCGGAAGACCTGCTCGGGCTGTGCGCCGGAGGCCATCTGCCCGCCGATGAGGAACATCGGGGTGGCCTCGACGCGGATGGCGCGGCCGTAGCCCACGGCGTCGTTCACCGCGTTCTCCCAGGTGCCCTCGTCCAGCTGCCGCTCGAACAGATCCATGTCCCCGACGCCCGCCGTGCGGGCGATCTCGACGAGCTCCTCGTCGGTGAGCTCGGGGTGGCCGGTGCCCTTGTCCTGGGCGGCGGTGAAGGCGGCCTGCTCGAACTCCCAGAACTTGCCCTGGGCGGCGGCCGCGCGGCCGGCTTCGGCGACGCGGGCGGAGCGCGGGGAGCTCATCGGCATGTCGTTCCACTCGATGCGCAGGAGGCCGGAGTCGACGTAGTCGTCGATGAGGTTCTGCTGCGTCGTCAGCGCGTGGCGGGCGCAGAAGGGGCATTCGAAGTCGGAGAACATGGTCATCACGACCGGCGCGTCGAGGGCACCGAGCGCGAAGGGATCGGCCTCGCTGCGGCGGTGCATGTTCGGCAGGTCCTCGGCGGTGGCGACGGTGGTGCCGGCCCGCGGGCCGAGGATGCCGGCGTCGTAGGTGCCGTCGTCCATGGTCACCGGACCGTCGAAATTGGAGCCGGGGGTGGCGCCGGCGAGGTTGACGGTGCCGCCGCCGCTCGGGCCCATGCGGTCACCGGCGATGAAGCCGAGGCCGCCGACGAGCAGCAGGGCCGCGGCCAGCCAGACCCACGCCTCGGTGGGGATGGCCTTCCAGGATTTCCGCGGCTTCGCGGGCGCGGTGGAATCCGCCTCGGCGCCGTGCTCCGGCTGCTCCTCCGGGGCCGCGCCCCACTCGACCGCGGTGTTGCGGGTGCGCCAGTCCCGGGTTCCGGTGCCCGGCTCCGGGGCGTCCGGGGCATCGCCGGCCGGGGGATTCCCCGCGCCGGCGGCGGGGGCTTCACCGGGGTGCCGGCCGGGTTCCGGTCCCGGTTCGTGGGCCGGGTCGATGGGCTCGGGCTGATCTTCGGGGCGCGTCATGGCGCCCATTGTGCCGCCGGGGCATCCCGGGCGCTGAACCGGGGCGTCGGAAAGCGCTTCCGGGGTCCGCGGCACGGCGCCGGGCGGTCGGTCCCGGGCCTAGTCTTCCCCGTAGGCGTCGGTGGGTGCGACGGCGTTCTGCAGGGCGACGGCGCGCGCCAGGCGGGCGTACCGCAGCTCCTGCTCGCGGAAGCGGATGTAGGAGCTCACCGTGGTGAACACGAACGCCAGAACCAGCATGTACAGGAGCAGGTCGGTGCCGCGGGAGACGCCGACCCAGTTCGCCACGACGGTCAGGTCGTCGGGGCGGACGATGGCCCACACGCACGCGGCGAGGAACACGAGGAACCCCAGCTTCACGCCGGCCTTCGCCCGCGCCTTCCGGCGGTTGGACACGAAGTACCAGACCAGGGCGACCATCGCCGCCAGCAGGACAATCTGGATGATCGTCGCGGTCACGGCAGCCTCCTTGCGATGAGCGAGTCGGAGAGGATGTTGACGCCGTTGAACAGCGACTGCCCCTTCGACATGGAGTATTCGGTGTACAGGATGTCGACGGGCTGCTCGGCGACGCGCCAGCCCTTCTCGTCCATGAGGTTGACGAACTCGGAGGCGTGGCTCATGCCGTTCATCCGCAGGTTCGTCTCCATGGCGACCTTTCGGTTGAACACGCGCAGGCCGTTGTGGGCGTCGGTCAGCCCCAGGCGGCGGGTGCGCGGCGACAGCGCGACGACGGTCTTGAGCACGATGCGCTTGATCAGCGGCACCTGGTCGTCCTCCGACCGCGGCCGGCCGAAGCGCGTGCCGACGATGATGTCGACCGGTTCCTCCCGCAACCTGCGCACCATCGCGACGACGTCCTTGACCTGGTGCTGCCCGTCGGCGTCGAAGGTGACGAAATGCTTCGCGCCGTCCCGCGAACGGGCGAACTCGATGCCCGTCTGGATGGCGGCGCCCTGCCCCAGGTTCACCGGGTGATTCACCAGGTGCGCGCCGGCGGCATGGATTTCACGGTCGGAACCGTCGCGCGAGCCGTCGTTGACGGCGACGATGTTGGGGAACGTCCGCAGCGCGTTCTCCAGCACCTCGCGGATGACGGTGGCCTCGTTGAAGCAGGGGACGATGAGCCAGGTGTCGTTGAATTCGCCCGGCGCCACGGGGGCCGCGGGATCGCCGGCGGCGCCGGGGCCGTCGGGGCGGCTCGGGGGAATGACGGGTTCGCTCATGATGCAGCTCATGGTAGCCGCTCGGGGCGCTTTTTCCGGGATGGCCCGGGGCAGCGCCGCCCCGGGGATGGCCCGGGGTAGCGCCGCCCCGGCCCGGTGACCCCTAGCGGTGGAACAGCTTCCGGTACGTCCGCGCGAGCAGCGCGGTGGGCAGCGCCCTGAACGCGGAGCGGGCCACGAAGTTGAACGCCGCCCGCGGCCGCGACACCAGGCCGAGTTCGACGAGGGTGGCCTGCATCCGCTTCTCCGCCGCGAGGATGCCCTTCGACCGCCGCCGGTCGAGCATGCCGGTGACGCGGAAGCGGGTCAGCGGCTCGGGCAGGTTGACGAAGCGCGCGCCGTCAGCGAGCAGCCGCGCCCACAGGTCGTAGTCCTCCATGTAGGGGACGTGGCGGTAGCCGCCGACCTTCTTGACGCGCGCGGTGCGGTACATCACCGAAGGGTGGTTGATCGGCGAGTTCATCCGCGCGTACCGCGCAATCTCTTCGTGCGATTCGGGCAGGGAGCGGATGCCGGTGACGGCCCCGCCGAGGTCGTCGTCGAACTCCGCCATCGCCGTGCCGATGACGTCGGGCACCGCGCCCTTGCTTTCCGACGAACCGTTTCCGGCGTCCGCCACCGCCAATTGCTTTTCGAACCGGTGGGGTTCGGCGATGTCGTCCGTGTCGAGGCGGGCGCACCATTCTTCGCCGATAACCGAGAGCCCGGTCTGTAGGGCGGGGCCGAGACCGCGGTTGTGGTCCTGGGGTCGGAAATCCAGCTCCGGGTGGGCGGCGCGGTGCCGTTCGATGACCGCTTCGAGTGCGGGGGTCAGCGGCCCATCGCCGACCAGCACGACGCGGCCCGCGGGCACGGTCTGCGTCCAGAGGGAGTTCAGTGCGGAATCGAGTTGGCCGGGGTCCACGCGGTGGTACGCGGACATCAGGACGGCGAGGTCGCGGCGGACGGAGGGGCCGCCGGCGGCGCCCGCGGGGTCGGCGGCAGGGTTTTCGTGTTCGGCGGTCACGGTTTCACCTTAGGTTCACGCGGGGGATTCACGCGGGCGGCGGGGTGGCGGCGGTGGGCGGCGGCGCGCCTTCGTCGGCCGCGGCGGCGGCCTGCTCGCCCTCGAGGGCGGCACCTATGCCGT
>DUOR01000162.1 GCA_012838715.1 Actinomycetales bacterium | reverse complement strand
GCCGTGGGCGGCGGAGAGGCTGACGAGATCGCGGACCCGCATGGGCAGGTCGGGGTCGAACATCCGCTGCTGCGGGATGTAGCCGATCGCGTCGGTGGCGGTGACGCGGCCCGCGGTCAGTCGCCGCAGGCCGAGGGTGACGCCGAGCAGGGTCGACTTGCCGACGCCGTTGGGCCCGAGTACCGCCAGGAATTCGCCGGGCCGGACGTCGAGGTCCAGGCCACGCCAGAGTGGTTCGACGGCGGCGCCGGTGAAGGTGAGCGGGCCCAATTACGCTTGCTCCAAATCGTCGAGGATGCGGTTGTACAGGTCGAAGTACGTTTCGTCCGCGTTGGGGGCCTCGAGGACGTTGACGATGCGCAGGCCCTTGGCGGTGGCCGCCTCGACGAGGCGGGTGGACACCTGGTCACTGGTCTGCGGCGCATCGATGAGGAAGTCGAGGTCGCCGGATTCGATCAGGTCAAGCATAGCGGCGACGTCGGCGGCCGACGGCTCGGACTCCTTGAGCGTCGCCTGGCGGTAACCCTCGGGGGTGGCGTCGGTAATGGCGGTGCCGGTGAGGATGTCGTCGGCGAGCGGGTGGGTCTGGGCGGTGGTCGCCTCCTCGATGTCCTCCTTGCGCTCGTCGATTTCGTCGAGCTGGCGGATGACGTCCTCGTCGTCGACGGTCACGTCCGAGTGGGCGTTGATCTCCACGGCGAGCTCGTGGGCGACGTCGCGGACGGCGTCGGTGTCGTACCAGATGTGCTCGTTGACCTCGTCGTCGTGATCGTGGCCGGCGTGATCGTGGTCGTCGTGCGCCTCCTCCTCATGCGCGTGGTCGTCGTGGCCCTCCTCCTCGTGGCCGTCGATGTCGAGGGCGGAGACGATGATGATGTCGTCGTTGCCGGAGGCGGCGTCGGCGATCCAGGCGTCGTAGTGCCCGCCGCCGGCGACGAGGATGTCGGCCTGGGCGACGAGGGCCATGTCGGCGGCGGTGGGCTGGTAGGAGTGCGGGTCGATGTCGTTGCTGGTGATGATGGCTTCGACGCTGACGCCGTCGGCGTCGCCGACGACTGCGTCGGCGATGTCGCCCCAGACCTTGGTGGAGGTGACGATGCGCAGGTCGCCGTCCCCGTTGCCGTTGCCGTTGGCGCTGGTGTCGTCGCCGGCGCAGGCGGCGAGGGCGAGGGTGAGTCCGGTGGCGCCGGCGAGGGCGGCGATGGTGCGGAAGCGGTTCTTCGTCATGGCGCTCATCGTAGCCCCCTATTGAAAAGGGTTGCCAATTAGGGGGGTGGGGTAAGTTCGGCGGCATGGATGGCGGCATTGACGTGGGCGCGGGCGGCGACGGCCGGCGGCCGCGGCCGACGTTGGCGTCGATTGCGGCGGAGTTGGGGGTGTCGCGGACGTCGGTGTCCAACGCGTACAACCGGCCGGAGCGCCTGTCGTCGGAGTTGCGGGAGCGCATCCTCGGGCATGCGGAACGCATGGGTTACCCGGGGCCGGACCCGATGGCGCGGAGTCTGCGCATGCGCCGGGTCGGTGCGGTGGGGGTGTTGTTCACGGAGCAGTTGTCGTTCGCGTTCGAGGACCCGGCGTCGGTGGATTTCCTGGCGGGTTTGGCCGAGGAGTGCGGGAGCCGGGGTGATTCCCTGTTGGTCATTCCGGCGTCGTCGGGAAGCGAATCGGGGAATGCGGCGGATCTGATCCGGCAGGCGGTGGTGGATTCGTTCGTGGTGTATTCGGTGGCGGAGGACGATCCGTTCCTCGGGGCGGTGCTGGAGCGCGGGTTGCCGACGGTCATCTGCGACCAGCCGACGACCGTCGCCGACGTGCCATTCGTGGGCATCGACGACCGTGCGGCGATCAAGCCGGCGGTGCGGCGCGTCCTCGGGTTGGGGCACCGTCGGGTGGGCATCCTGTCGGTGCGCCTGTCGCGGCACGCGAACGACGGCCCGGTCGATGCGCGCAGGTTGGCGGGGGCGCGGCACCACGTGCAGCGGTTCCGGGTGGAGGGTGCGCTGGAGGCGCTTGCCGACGGTGGCGTGGCCCCGGCGTCCGTGCCGATCGTGGAGCGGCACATCAATGATCCGGCGAACAACTACGACGCGGCGCGGGAGCTGCTGACCGCCAACCCGGGGTTGACCGCCGTGGTGTGCACCACGGACACGCAGGCGCTGGGGGTGCTGCGGTACGCGCGGGACAACGGAATCCGGGTGCCGGAGGACTTGTCGGTCACGGGTTTCGACGGCATCGAGGTCGCGCGGCTGCTCGGCGTCGCAACCGTGGTGCAGCCGAACCGGCGGAAGGGCCGCGAGGCGGGGCGGGTGCTGTCGGGTGCGGCGGGGGAGCCGGGTGCGGCGCCGCGCATCATCTTGCCGACGGACTTCGCGCCGGGCTCGACGACGGCGCCGCCGAGGCAGCCAACCCAGCCGGCCCAGCCGAAGCCGCCGGCCGAGCCACCCCGGCCGGCCGAGCCGAACGAGCCCTAGCCCCGCGCCGCTTTCCGCGCGGCGAGGAGTTCGCGGAGGAATTCGGTGACCGCGGCGGTGTCCTCCACGTGGGCGGTGGCGGCGGTGGGGTAGTCGGGGTCGCCGACGCGGATGCCGAGGTCGCCGGGGCGGAGGGTGCGGAACACGGTTTCGTCGGTGACGTCGTCGCCGATGAAGAGGACGGCGTCGGCGTCGAGTTCGCGGCGGGCGGCGTCGAGGTAGCTGCCCTTGGTCACGTCGAGGACGGCGATTTCGAGGACGTCCTTGCCGTCGGTGAGGTGCACGCCGGGGACGGGGCGGAAGAGGGACATCGCGTGGTCGATGATGCGGCTCTTGCGCACGGGATCGTCGATGGGTCGGACGTGGAGGACGCGGGCGGCGGGCTTGCGCTCGATCCAGGCGCCGTCGGCGCCGGGTTCGGCGAGGACGTCCTTCATGCGCAGGTCAATCGCCTCGAGCAGGGAGGATTCGGCTTCGGTGAGGGCGATGCCGTCCTGCGGTTCGGCGCCGTGGCTGCCGACGAGGCGGGCGACGTGCTCGAAGCCGGAGAGGTAGCGGAGGTCCTTGAGCTGGCGCCCGGAGAGGATGATGATGTGCGTGCCGGGCAGTTCGGACAGCGCGGCGACGACTTCGGGGTTACCTTCGCGGGGGCGGACGGCCATGGGGTCGTCGGCGAGGTCGGCGAGGGTGCCGTCGAAGTCGAGGGCCACCACGAGTTGCTCGGTGGCGGCGATGGCGGCGAGGTCGCGGTCCAGGGTGTTCACGCCTTCACCATACGTGGCGCGCGTCACCGCGGGTCCGTGCTTTCCGACGGTTCGCCGGGGATCGGCCGGTTATTGGCGAACGTGGAAATGATCGGCGCGGATAGTAAGGTGCGCCTTATGGAGATGCGTGGAACCCGGCCGGCGGCGTTGGAGACTTTGGACGAGATGTCGATCCGTAAGGCGTTGGGGGAGTTCGCCACGGGCGTGACCATCGTGGCGACCGACGACGGCGAGCGGGTGGGGTTCGCGTGCCAGTCGTTTTCCTCGTTGAGCCTGAATCCGCCGTTGGTGCTGTTCACGGTGATGCGTTCGTCGCGGTCGTGGCCGCGGATCGAGGCGACGGGGCGGTTCTCGGTGAGTGTGCTGACCGAGGATCAGGAGGAGGTGTCGGCGGCGTTCGGCCGTCCGGGCGGCGAGAAGTTCGCGGTGGGCGAGTGGTCGTCGTCGCCGCTGGGCAACCCGGTGCTGCACGATTGCGCGGTGTGGATCGACTGCACCGTGAAGGCGGTCCATGACGGCGGCGACCACCGGATCGTGGTGGGCCGGGTGGAGTCCATCGGGCACCGCGCCGATTCGCGGCCGCTGCTGTACCACCGCGGTTCCTACGCCCGGGTGGTCGACGGTGGCGTGGATGCCCCGGCGACGGAACGCTGGCGTCAGCGCCCGTCGGTGTAGCCGCCGTTAGGGCGTTTCGCCCCTGGTGATGGCGGCCCAGCCGGGCGCGGCCTCGCCGATGGGGTGGTCGCCGATGGCGGTCATGCGCAGTTCGCGGCCGGGTTCGCCGACGAGGAACTCGCCGGTGAGCTGGCTGCGGAAGCGTTCGTCGATGGTTTCGGCGCGGGCGTCGCAGTCGAGGCGGCGGACTTTGTCGGGTTCGCTGATGTTCACGATGCCCTCGTCGCGCCATTTGAGGTCGCCCTGGTAGCTGCCGCAGCCGGTGTCGAGGGTGTACGAGCGGCCGCCGATGGTGATCATCGGC
>DUOR01000161.1 GCA_012838715.1 Actinomycetales bacterium | reverse complement strand
CGGCCCCGGTGGCCGCGCCGCGCGCATGCGATGGCCGCGCCCCGCGCATGCGCCGGGCGGGCCGCCGTCGGCAAGCGAAAAGGGCGGGCCCGAAAAGACCCGCCCTCAACGGCGAAAAAAGTGGGGCCCCCGGGAAAAGGGGAGCGGCCCCGGCGACTGCCTCGCCGGGGCCGCGGCACCCCAAGATTCCACGGGAACCCGGAGTCCCCTACCGGCCACGGCCCAACCGCGACGCGGCGGCGGGCCGACTGCGGCCTAGTAGTACTGGACGTTCAGGAAGCTGCCCGGGCTGAAGCTCAGCGGCTGCTGGAGACGATCCTCCAGGCGGCCCCACTGGTTCTGCGGACCCTTCGGACCCTCGTCGGCGGCACCCGCCGCCATGCCCGCGAAGAGCACGGTCAGCGTGGCGACCTCGGCGTCGGTCGGGTTGCCCTTGACGACGGACAGGAACGGCTTCGCGGGCTTCTGGTCCACGGCGCCCTCCGCTCCCTCGACTGCGGTGTTCTCGGCGTTGTTCTCGGTCACAGCGGAATGTTCCCATGCTTCTTGGCGGGCACGTTGACGACCTTGCGGTCGAGCAGACGCAGACCCTCGATGATCTGGCCACGGGTCTCCGACGGCGGGATGACCGCGTCGATGAAGCCGCGCTCAGCGGCCATGTACGGGTTGACCAGGGTCTCCTCGTACTCGGCCTCGTACTCCTTCTGCACGGCGAGGACGTCCTTGCCCTCCTCCGCGGCCTGCTTCAGCTCCTTGCGGTAGATGAAGCCGACGGCGCCCGAGGCGCCCATGACGGCAATCTGCGCGGTCGGCCACGCCAGGTTGATGTCGGCGCCCATGTCCTTGGAGCCCATGACGCAGTACGCGCCGCCGTACGCCTTGCGGGTGATGACGGTGATCTTCGGCACGGTGGCCTCGGCGTACGCGTACAGCAGCTTCGCGCCGCGGCGGATGATGCCGTCGAACTCCTGGTTGGTGCCCGGCAGGAAGCCCGGCACGTCGACCAGCATGACGATCGGGATGTTGAAGGCGTCACAGGTGCGGACGAAGCGCGCGGCCTTCTCGGAGGCCTTGATGTCCAGGCAGCCGGCGAACTGAATCGGCTGGTTGGCGACGAAACCGACCGAACGGCCCTCGACGCGGCCGTAGCCGATGACGACGTTCTGCGCGTAGTCCTCCTGGATCTCCAGGAAGTCGCCGTCGTCGGCGAGGCGCGTGATGACGTCCTTGATGTCGTACGGCGTGTTCGGGGAGTCCGGGATGAGCGTGTCCAGCTCGAGGTCGGTCTCGTTGAGGTTCTCCTGGATGGAACCGACCATGATGTCGGCCTCCATGCGCGGGGCCTCGGCGCGGTTGTTCGACGGCAGGTAGCCGACGAGCTCCTGGACGAAGGACAGGGCGTCCTCGTCGTCGGACGCGGTGTAGTGCGAGGTGCCCGAGGTCTCCATGTGGGTGCCGGCGCCGCCGAGCTCCTCCTGGGTGACCTCCTCACCGGTGACCGTCTTGATGACGTCCGGGCCGGTGATGAACATCTTCGAGGTGCCGTCGACCATGATGATGAAGTCGGTCAGGGCCGGCGAGTACACGTGGCCACCGGCGCAGGCGCCCATGATGAGCGAAATCTGCGGGATGACGCCCGAAGCCTGGGTGTTGCGGAAGAAGATCTGCGAGTACAGGCCGAGCGAAACGACGCCCTCCTGGATGCGGGCGCCGGCACCCTCGTTGATGCCGATGATCGGGACGCCGGTCTTGATGGCGAGGTCCATGATCTTCACGATCTTCTCGCCGTAGACCTCGCCCAGCGCGCCACCGAAGATGGAGCCGTCCTGGGAGAAGACGCAGACCTTGCGGCCGTCGATGGTGCCGTAGCCGGTCACGACGCCGTCCGTGACGGGGCGGCGGGCGTCCAGGCCGAAGTTCTTGGAGCGGTGGCGGGCCAGCGCGTCGATCTCGACGAAGGAACCGTCGTCGAGGAGGAACTCGATGCGCTCACGGGCGGTGAGCTTGCCCTTGTCGTGGACGCGGTCGATGGAGGCCTGGCCCATCGGGGCGGCGGATTCGGCGAGGCGAGCGCGCAAATCAGCGAGCTTGCCTGCCGTGGTGGACATGTCCGGCGCGGCGCCGGTAGCGGTGTTTTCGGCAGTCGTCATGTGTCTAAGTCTACGTTCAGGGAAGTTAAGTCCGGGAAATAGGGGGCAACCGGCGTTTGCCGGGGGTAGCGGAAGGGGCCGCCGGAAGTGCTTTCCGACGGCCCCAAAATGCTAGGTGACCTGCGTATTCCCGTTTACAGCGGAATGTTGCCGTGCTTGCGGGCGGGCCACGCAATCTTCTTGTCGCGCAGCAGGCGGAGGTTGCGTGCGATACGGGTGCGCGTCTCCGACGGCAGGATGACCTCGTCGATGAGGCCGCGCTCGGCGGCGAGGTACGGGTTCAGCATGTGATCCTCGTACGCCTGCTCGTACTTCTTCACGAGCTCCGTCGCGTCACCGGTGCGCTCCAGCTCCGCCTTGATGTCGCGGCGGTGGAGGAAGCCGACGGCGCCGGCGGCGCCCATGACGGCGATCTGGGCGGTGGGCCACGCCAGGTTGACGTCGGCGCCCAGGCCCTTGGAGCCCATCACGCAGTACGCGCCGCCGTAGGCCTTGCGCATGGTGACGGTGATCTTCGGGACGGAGGCCTCGGCGTAGGCGTACAGCAGCTTCGCGCCGCGGCGCAGGATGCCCTGGTACTCCTGGTCGGCGCCCGGCAGGAAGCCGGGGACGTCGACGAGCAGGACCAGCGGGATGTTGAAGGCGTCGCAGGTGCGGACGAAGCGGGCGGCCTTCTCGGAGGCGTCGATGTCGAGGCAGCCGGCGAAGACCAGCGGCTGGTTGGCGACGAAGCCGACGACGCGGCCCTCAATGCGGCCGAACGCGATGACGACGTTGTCGGCGCGGCCTTCCTGGATCTCCATGTAGTCGCCGTCGTCGGCGATGGTGGCGATGACGTCGCGGACGTCGTACGGCTGCGACGGGTTGTCCGGGATGATGTTGTCGAGCGGCATGTCGTCCTCGGTGATCTCCGGGGAGAAGTCCGATTCGACGATTTCCGAGATGGAGTGGTTGTTGTCCGGCAGGTGGTCCAGCAGGTCGCGGACCCAGTCGAGGGCGTCCTCGTCGTCGGTGGCGGTGTAGTGCGTGTTGCCGGCCAACTCCATGTGGGTGGTGGCGCCGCCGAGCTCTTCCTGGGTGATTTCCTCGCCGGTGACGGTCTTGATGACGTCGGGGCCGGTGACGAACATGCGGGAGGAGTTCTCCACCATGACGACGAAGTCGGTCAGGGCGGGGGAGTAGGCGTTGCCGCCGGCGCAGGCGCCGAAGATGACGGAGATCTGGGGGACGACGCCGGAGGCCTTGACGTTGTAGTGGAAGGTCTGGGCGATGTAGTCCAGGG
>DUOR01000160.1 GCA_012838715.1 Actinomycetales bacterium | reverse complement strand
GGGAGTCGGGGACCGGGGTCACCGGGCGGCAGGGCGGGAGTCGAGGCCGGGGTCACCGGGCGGTGGGGGCGGCCGCGGATTCCTGGGCCGCATCGTTCGCCGCTTCCTTTTCGCCCTCCCTGACCAGGCGGTTGATGCGCGGGAGGAAAAGGGCCATCAGGCCGGCCACCGCCATGACTCCCAGGCCGACCGCGAGGAAGTAGTTGCGTTCGGCGGTGGCGTCGGTGGGGTCGTAGTAGGTGGACAAGGTGCCGGCCAGGGCGGTTCCAACCGCCATCGTGAGGAAATAAAGGGCGGAGAAGCGCGTCCGGTAGCGCGCCGGGGCCAGCACCGTGGACGCCGCCATGCCGACGGGGCTGACGTGCAGTTCGCCCAGCGTGATGAAGAGGTACGTGGCCATCAGCGCCAGCAGCGGCACCGCACCCGCGGGCAGTCCGGCGAAGGGCACGAGCACCAGCAGGGCGAGGCCGGTGAAGATGGTGCCGCCGATCATCTGCACCCCGATGCCGGGGTTGTGCCCCAGGCGCAGGCGCAGTGTCGCCAACGGGATGATGAGCAGCAGCGTGAACACCGGGTTGATGGACTGCGACCAGGCCGCCGGGGCCTCCCAGCCGCCGATGATGCGGTCGACGCGGACGTCGGCGTACACCGCCAGCGCACCGAAGGCCTGGTTGTGGATGGCCCAGAACCCCACGGCCGCAATGAACATCGGGATGAACGCCAGCACCTTCCCGCGCTCCGCGGAACTGATGCGCCGGTCCAGCAGCATCTGGGCGAACATGATGACGGTGGCGGTCATGGTTGCGGTGAGGAGAACCGTCGGCAAGCCCGCGAGGGGGAGCACCCCGCCGGTGACGAGCAGCACCAGCGCCACGGCGACCGCCGCGACGGTTAGGCCGACCGCGAGGGCACCGCGGCGGCCGATGGAGGCGGTGGGGCGCTCGACGGAGGCGCGGACGTCCGGGCGCCACGACGCGGACAGGCGGCGGCGGGTGGCGTGGTAGTGGATGAGGCCGATGATCATCAGGACGGCGGCCGCGGCGAACCCGACGTGGTAGTTGAACGTCACCGACAGGAAGCCCGTGAGCAGCGGGCCGAACAGGCCGCCGACCTGGATGCCCAGGTAGAAGTACTGGAAATCGGTGTCGCGGCGGGGGTCGCCGGGGTTGCGGACCCGGCCGAGCATCATGATCGCCGACGTCTTCAGCGCGCCCGAACCCGCCGCCACGAACACCAGGCCCACCGCCACGCCCGCGCCGCCCGGGATGAGCGACAGCGCCAGATGCCCGAACACCAGCACCCACGCGCCGGCGAGCAGCGTGCGCTCGGCGCCGAGGAGGCGATCGCCGATCCAGCCGCCCGCGATGGTGCACAGGTACACGAAACTGCCGTACGCGCCCATCAGCGCGGTGGCGGTGGTGGTGGGCAGGCCCAGGCCGCCGTCCGTGACGGTGTCGTACAGGTAGTAGGCCATGATGGCCTGCATCCCGTAGTAGCTGAACCGCTCCCACGATTCGATGCCGATGATCGACGGCAGGGCGATGCGGGCCGACCCCGGGGTGCGGGCGCCGGAACCGGACGTCGTCGCACTTGAACGGTGTTCGAGTTTGGTCATTGGCTTATCGTCCGAATTGGCGCGGCCCGCGTCAACGCGATCCCCCGCGGCTACCCCCTGATCGGTGTTCAAGTCCGGGCGTTTGGCGCTACAGTCGCCCCACATGAACACGCCCATGACCACCGCCGACGCCGCCGCAGTCCCGGACGCCGACGCCACCGCCACCGTCGCCTTCGACGCCGCCCACGTATGGCACCCGTACGGGCCGATGCCCGCGGCGGTGCCGGCCATCCCGGTGGAGTCGGCGTCCGGCACGATTCTCACGCTCGCCGATGGCCGCGAGGTCATCGACGGCATGAGCAGCTGGTGGGCGGCGTGCCACGGGCATTCGCACCCGCGCCTGGTCGCGGCGGCGACCCGCCAGGCGGCGACGATGTCGCACGTGATGTTCGGCGGCCTCACCCACCGGCCGGCCGTCGACCTCGCCCGGCGACTGCTCGACCTCACCGACCCGGACCTCACCGCGGTGTTCTTCTCCGATTCCGGATCCGTCGCCGTCGAGGTGGCCATCAAGATGGCCTTGCAGTTCCAGCGCGGCGTCGGCAAGCCCCACCGCAACCGCCTGCTCACGTGGCGCGGCGGCTACCACGGCGACACGCGCGCCCCCATGAGCGTCTGCGACCCGGACGGCGGCATGCACTCCCTGTGGGCGGGCACGTTCACGCCGCAGGTGTTCGCGCCCGCCCCGCCGCCGCGCGGGTCGTCGGAGGCGGTGCGCGCGGCGTACCTCGCCAACCTGGAATCGCTTGCCGACGACACCATCGCCGCCATCATCGTCGAACCCGTCGTCCAGGGCGCCGGCGGCATGCGCTTCCACGACCACGAACTGCTGGCGGGCCTGCGCGACATCTGCGACCGGCGGGGGCTGCTGCTCATCGCCGACGAAATCGCCACCGGGTTCGGGCGCACCGGCGACCTCTTCGCCACCGCGGCCGCCGGCGTCACCCCGGACATCCTCTGCGTGGGCAAGGCGTTGACCGGCGGATTCCTGTCGCTCGCCGCGACCCTGACCACCGACCGCGTCGCCGCGGCCATCTCCGCCGAGGCGGGCGGCGGCGGGCTGATGCACGGCCCGACGTTCATGGCCAACCCGCTGGCCTGCGCCGTCGCCGCGGAAAACCTGGACATCATCGCGGAAGGGCAATGGCGCCGGGACGTCCCGCGCATCGAGGCGGGCCTGCGCACCCGGCTGGAACCGCTGCGCGGGGCGCCGGGCGTCGCCGACGTCCGCGTCCTCGGCGCCATCGGCGTCGTCGAGATGGCCGAACCCGTCGACATGGCCTCCGCCACCGCCGCCTGCGTCGACGCCGGCGTGTGGCTGCGGCCCTTCGGCAAACTGGTCTACGCCATGCCGCCGTACATCAGCACCGACGGGGAGGTCGCGGCCATTTGCCGGGGCATCGCGGCCATCGTCGCCTCCGAAGCCGAGCGCCGTGCCGGGGTCGAGGCCGGGGTCGAGGACGGGGCCGCGCGGCGCACCGGGGCGGAGGCCCGCGCATGAGCATCATCATCGTGACGGGGACCGGCACGGACGTGGGCAAGACCGTCGCCACCGCCGCGCTGGCCGCCGCCTTCGCCGCCCACGGCAACCGCGTCCACGTGGTCAAACCCGCCCAAACCGGGTACCCGGGCGAGCGCGGCGGCGACCTCGACGACGTCGCCGCGCTCACCGGCGTCACCGACCTCCACGGCTACGCCCGCTACCCCGAGCCGATGGCGCCGCTGGCC
>DUOR01000159.1 GCA_012838715.1 Actinomycetales bacterium | reverse complement strand
GCGCCCTCGTCGACGATGATCAGCGTGCGCTCGAACTGGCCCATGTTCTCCGTGTTGATGCGGAAGTAGGCCTGCAGCGGGATGTCCACGTGGACGCCCTTGGGCACGTAGATGAAGGAGCCGCCCGACCAGACGGCGGTGTTCAGCGCGGAGAACTTGTTGTCGCCCGCCGGGATCACGGAACCGAAGTACTCGTGGAAAATCTCCGGGTGCTCCTTGAGGGCGGTGTCCGTGTCGAGGAAGATGACGCCCTGCTCCTCCAGGTCCTCGCGGATCTGGTGGTAGACGACCTCGGACTCGTACTGCGCGGCGACGCCGGCGACCAGGCGCTGCTTCTCCGCCTCCGGGATGCCCAGCTTGTCGTAGGTGTCCTTGATGTCCTGCGGCAGGTCCTCCCACGAGGTGGCCTGGCGCTCGGTGGAGCGGACGAAGTACTTGATGTTGTCGAAGTCGATGTCCGACAGGTCCGCGCCCCACGTGGGCATCGGCTTGCGGTCGAAGATGTCCAGGGCCTTCAGGCGGGTCTCGAGCATCCACTCGGACTCGTTCTTCTTGGCGGAAATGTCGCGAACGACGGCCTCGGACAGGCCGCGCTGGGCGGCCGCGCCGGCGGCATCGGAGTCGTGCCAGCCGTACTGGTACGCGCCGATCGAATCGATGATTTCCTCGTCGGTCTGCGGTGCCTGCACCTTGGCGGAGTCATCCTGGGCGAGTGTCATTGTCCGCTCCTTTCTGCTGGTGCGCTGGTCGGGGTGATGGGTCGGATCGGGATGTTCGTCGTGCAAATCCCGTTGCCGTCGGCGATTGTCGCCAGCGGCTGGATGTGCTGCCCCAGAAGATTACTGAGGGCGTCATGCTCGGCCGCGCACAGCTGGGGGAAATCGTGCGCGACGTGGCTGATCGGGCAGTGGTGGTGGCAAATCTGGATGTTGCCCGCCGTCTCGTTGACGGTGGCTGCGTAGCCGTGGCGCCGGAACGCCTCGACCACCGCCCGCACCACGTCCTCGCGGTCGGCGCCTTCGCTCACCGGCGTCACGCCGGAGAGGATCTCGGCGACGCGGCGTTCCGCGAAGGCGGTCACCGCCGCGTCTCCCCCGGCCTCGCGCAGCGCCTCGAGGGCGGCGGAGGCGAGGGAGTCGTAACCGTGCCCGAACTTCTCGCGCCCGGCCGCGGTGAGCCGGAAGGACTTCGCGGGGCGGCCGCGGCCACGGGGGCCGGAGCTGGGCGCCGGAGCGGTTTCCGCGAGGCCCTCATCGACGAGGATGTCCAGGTGCCGCCGCACGCCGGCGGCGGACAGGCCCAGATCCTCTGCGATGACGCCCGCGGACGCGGGGTTGTATTCGAGCAGCGCGAGCATGATGCGGCGGCGGGTGTCCCCGTCTCCGCCCTTGACGGTCTGTTCGACAGACCGGGCTTCGTCGTTGGTCATGGCCGCTGCGTCACCTCCCGGTGGTTTCTCGTCGTCGGCGAATGTGATGTCCGACTTAAAGCGATGTCCGACTTAACGTCGAACGGCGGGACAGTAGATGCCCGCCGTCAGGGGTCCGTGCACGGTGGCGATCCACGGGGGTGAACCGGGGAGCGCCTCCGTATTAGACAACACAAGTGTTCCGTAAATATTCCGTGATGTCCAGTGGGCCCCGTTCCGGCGCGTCGCGGTGCGGCGGGCGGGATGTCGCGGGGCGCGGGATTCGGGCCGTCGGCAAGCTGATCGGCGTTCAACGCGCCCCCGGGGACACAGGGTAACCAACTGCCTCACCGGGACGGCGCCCGGGTGCCGGTAAGGTACTGCCCGTGTCACAGACCCCTGGCCGCGCCGGCGCCGCGCACTGGATCATCGACGCGCTGCCGCGAATCGGCCGCGCGGGGTCCCGCTCGTCGTCGCTGCACCGCGGCGACGAGTCGCCGCTGGTGCACCGGATCAACCACCGGGAGCTCCGGCGGTTCACCTGGCTGCGCTGGCTGGGCACGCTCGGCGCGCTGCTGATCCTCGTCGGCGGCATCGGCGCGGGCGCGACCCCGGTGATGGGCAACGCCTTCTGGGCGACGTCCCTGGGGTCGATGCTGGGGCGGATGCTCATCTCGACGACCATCGTGACGTTCACCGGCATCGGCATGCTCATCGTGGCGTGGCTGGGTGTCGGGGCGTTGGTGGTGGCGGGACTGCGCACCCGCGTCAGTTCGGTGAACACCGGCATGCTGGTGCGCACCTTCGCGGCGTGGGTGGTGCCGCTGATCTTCACCGCCCCCCTGTTCACGCAGGACATCTACTCCTATCTGGCGCAGGGGGCCATCGTCGGCCGCGGGATGGACCCGTACCTGGCGGGGCCCGTCGACATGCTCGGCGCGGACGATCCGCTGGCGCGCAGCGTCCCGTTCGTCTGGTCGCACTCCCCCAGCCCGTACGGCCCGACCGCCATGACGGTGGCGTGGGGCATCTACGCCATCGCCGGGAACGACGTGCTCACCTCGGTGTTCCTGCACCGCGCGGTGTCCGTCGTCTCCCTGTACGTGGTGGCCTGGGCGCTGGTGAAGCTCGCGCAGCGCTGCGGCGTCAGCCCCCAGTTCGCGCTGTGGCTCGGCGTGCTCAACCCGCTGACGCTGCTGCACCTCGTCGGCGGCGTCCACAACGAGTCGCTGCTGCTCGCCCTGCTGCTCACCGGCGTGGAGCTGTGCCTGCGGGCCCTGCACGGGCCGGCCGAACCGGGCG
>DUOR01000158.1 GCA_012838715.1 Actinomycetales bacterium | reverse complement strand
CGGCATGCTCCGCCTGCGCCGGAACCTCCGTGGCCCCGGCCTTCGCGGCCGCCTCCAACTCAATTTCCCGCGGCGAATTCGCCGTCGCCGTCGGGGTGGCGCCACCCTCCGCCTCGTCGGGTGCGTCCGGGGAGCCGGGCTTCGACCCGTCGGAAAGCGACTGGCCGGGCACCGGCACCCGCGTATCCGGCACCTCGGTCGCGCCGGGCTCCTCGATGGGCTCGACGTCGCCGAGCGGCTTGCCGTGGACGACCGGCGGCAACGGGCCCTCGAGCACGTTCAGCTGCATCGCCTCGGCGAAATCCTCGCGCGGGTCGAGGATGGTCGTCGAATCGCAGGCATGGCGCAGCGCCGACGACATCGAATCCCAGCCGAAACCGTAAAGGTGCACGCGCACCCCGGCATTCGACGCCTCGGCGACGCCCGGCAGCATATCCGCGTCACCGGACACCAGCACCATGTCCGACACCTGCCCCCGCATGCCGGCGACGACCATGTCCGCGACGAGCCGCGTATCCACGGCCTTCTGCGTCCGGCGGTCACCCCACTCAATAAGCTGCCCGGCCCGCAGCTGCACCCCGTCAATCGTGCGCAACGACCGCTGGTAACGGTGCGGCCCCGACTCCGGGATGCCGTCGTACCAGAACTGCCGCTGCACCGGCTGATCGAGCTGCTGGCAAATCATCCGGTCCAGGACATGGACCACTTCCCTAAGGTCAATTTCCAGCTGCCCGCGGGCCCCGTGTTCCCAGGAGTTGTAGAAGCTCGCGAGCAAATAAGAGGTATCGACGTAGACCAGTGTGCGTTCAAGCATGGGCTCCTATACATCCGTTCTTCAGTTTCTAAGTCCGATTAGTTCATGTCCCAGGATGCATGAACATCGCCCGACGGGTGGCCGATCCGGGCGACGGGTAGCGTGGGCGGCGATTGGCCTGCACGGACGCCGGGGGACCGGCCGGCGGTGTCCGGCAGGGTGCGTCAGGAGGTTGCGCGGTGAAGCGGTGGTTCGCGTTGCTCGTCGCCGTGACGGTCCTCGGCCAGGGCATCTTCACCGGCGGCCGCGTGCTGCTGAGCTACCGCGTCCTCGACATGGGCGGGGACGCGGTCACCGTCGGCATGCTCACCGCCGCCTTCTCCCTGGTCCCGCTGCTCATCGCGTTGCGCGCCGGCCGACTCGTCGACGACGGCTCCGCCCCCGCCGTCATGCGCGCCGGGCTGGTCGCCACCGTCGCCGCCACCGCCGTCATGGCGTGGTCGCAGGGCTTGCCGACGCTGGCCGTCGGCTACATCGCCCTCGGTTTCGCCCACATGACCACACTCGTCGCCGCCCAAGGAATGGTGTCCCACCTGCGCGGCAGCACCAAGGCCCTGGACTCGCTGTTCGCCTACTTCACCCTGGGCATCTCCGTGGGACAGCTGCTGGGCATCGTGTTCTCTGGATGGATCGCGTCAATGGGGCAGCGGGACGCCGCGGGCGGTGTTGGTGGTGTTGGTGGTGGTGGCGGTGGCGGTGGCGGTGGCGGTGGCGGCGTCGGTGTTGGCGTCGGTGGTGGCGTGCCGGAAGCCCTCGTCTCGGTGGACACGACTCCGGCGCTGATTGGCCTGACCGTGCTCGGGGTGGTGACGCTCGTGCTCGGCTGGCCCGTGGCCGGGCGCTACCGGGACCTGCTCGCGGAGCCGCGGAACGCCACGGGCGGCCCCGTCGCCCATATCCCGGTGACGAGGATGCTCACCCTGCCCGGGATGCCCGCCGCCATGGCCGCCTCCATCTCCGTCATCGTGGCAATCGACCTGATCACGGCGTACATGCCGGTGCTTGGCGCCGAGATTGGGCTTTCCGTCGGCGAAGTCACGGCAGTCCTGGCGGCGCGGTCCGGCGCCGCGGTGCTCGCCCGCGCGGTGATGCCGATGGTGCTGCGCACCGCGGACCGCGACCGGGTGCTTGTGTTTGCCCTCGCCGCGGGGGCCGTTCCCCTGTTGGCCGTGCCGTGGCTGGAATCCGCGTGGATGCTGTTCGCGGCGATGGCCGTCTGCGGCGTCGCATGGGGATTCGTCATGCCGATGACCATGACGTGGGTGTCGTCCCTCGTTCCCTCCGCCGATAAGGCGATGGCGCTGTCGGTGCGGTTGATGGGCAACCGGCTGGCGCAGGTCGTGCTGCCGGCGGCCGCCGGAGCCATGGCGATGGCCACGGGAGTGGCGGCGGTCTTCGCGGTGTCGGGGGCCGTGCTGGGGGTCTCGGCGGTCGGGGCGGCCGGGAACGCCCGCCAGCAACGACGGGATTCCGGGGAGCCCGGGGAGCACGGGCAGCCCGGGGCGTCAGGGAAGCCGGGCGGCGCTTCGGCCGACGAGCACGGAAAGTAGCTTTCATCAGGGGTTTTGTGTTCTGTCGCGGGGTCTGTGTAATGTTCTGGGAGTCAGCGCGACAGCCCCGGTTCACGCCGGGTGACACAAGCGCCGACTCTTGGGGGAAGACCTGGTTTCACCGCCGGTTGGTTCG
>DUOR01000157.1 GCA_012838715.1 Actinomycetales bacterium | reverse complement strand
GGCCAGCGGGTCGCGGGCGGCACCCCCGCCGGTCTCCGGGGCGGCGCTCATCGGGCGGTGCGGGAGTCGAGGAGGTACTGGACGCCGGTCCAGACGGTGACGGCGATGGCGGCGATCATGACGATCCACGCCGGCCAGAACAGCCAGGACACCGGCATGATGAACAGACCGACCGCCAGGGTCTGCAGCACCGTCTTCAACTTGCCGCCCTTCGACGCGGGGACGACCTTGCCCTGGCGCAGCAGCACCATGCGCCACACGGTGATGCCGAGCTCGCGAACCACGATGATGACGGTCACCCACCACGGCAGCACGCCGATGACGTTCAGGCCGACGAGCGCGCCGATCATCAGCGCCTTGTCGGCGATGGGGTCGGCGATCTTGCCGAAGTCCGTGATCAGGTTGTTGCGCCGCGCCAACTCGCCGTCGAGGCGGTCGGTGATCATCAGCAGCGCGAACACTCCGAACGCCCACCACCGCCACGAGGCGTCGTCGCCGCCTTCCCGCAGCAACAGCCACAGGAAGACGGGAACACCGAGAATGCGGAGAACCGTCAGCGCATTCGGCAGATTCCAATTTGAGGGGGCGGCATCCACGGCGGGTCGGGTCTGATCGGTCACGCGCACAAGACTACCGCTCCCGCGCGCGGCCGTAGAATCGGCGGACATGAGCATCTACGCCGTGTCCTACACCTACGACCCCGCCGACCCCCGCGTCGCCGACGCGCGCCCCGCGCACCGCGAGTTCATCGGCGCCCTGAAGGGAGAGGGGAAGATCATCGGTTCCGGTCCGCTCACCGACGCCGACGGCGGGGCCCTCATCGTCATCCGGCTGAATGACGGCGAGGACCCCGCCGAGGTGATGGACGCCGACCCGTTCCACGTGGAGGGCGTCATTTCCGGGCGGTCGATCCGGGAATGGAACCCCGTGATCAACGTGTGGGACGACTAGAGGAGCCTAGACCCGCCCGGGGCCGCGGCCGTCCTCCGTCGGGGCGGGCGCGTCCGCGGGCCGTTCGGCGGCGCGGGCGTTGCGGCCGGTGGCGGCGGCGCTCCGGTCGCTGGTCCGGCCGTTGCCACGACCGTTGCCCCGGCCATTGCCGTTGCCGTTGCGCTTGGACGTGCCGTTGCCGGACAGGTCCTCGTACTCGTCGTCGCCCGTCCAGCGCGGCGGCGGGACGGCGCCGAAGTGCTCGTCGCGCTTGATCTTGATCCAGGACGCGACCACGGTGATCACCAGGACCACGACGATGAAGCCGAGCGACACCCAGGTGCTGATCTCCGGCACCGGGACGTCCTCGCCGCCGTTGATGAACGGCAGGTTGTTCTCGTGCAGGGCGTGCAGGAACAGCTTGATGGCGATGAAGCCGAGGATGACGCCCAGGCCGTAGGCCAGGTACACCAGACGGTCGAGCAGGCCGTCGAGGAGGAAGTACATCTGGCGCAGGCCCATCAGCGCCAGCGCGTTGGCGGTGAAGACGATGTACGGCTCGTCGGTCAGGCCGAAGATGGCCGGAATCGAGTCGAACGCGAACATGATGTCGATGAAGCCGATGGCCACCAGCGCCACCGCCAGCGGCGTGAAGTAGCGCTTGCCGTCGATGCGGGCGGTCATCTTGTCCTTGTTGTACCCGCGCGAAATCGGCACGATCTTCCGCAGCCACTTGATGATGGCCATGTCGTTCGGGTCCTGCTCCGGCTTGTCCGCCGCCTCGTCCCACACCGTCTTGATGGCGGTGTACAGGAGGAAGATCGCGAACAGGTAGAACACGTCCGACCAGGCGTGGATGACGGCCGCGCCGAGGATGATGAACACCGTGCGGAATACCAGGGCCATGGCGATGCCGAAGAGCAGCACCTTCTGCTGGTATTTCCTGGGGATCTTGAACGCGCCGATGATGAGCGCGAACACGAACAGGTTGTCGACGCTCAACGCCTTCTCGGTGACGTAGCCCGACAGGAACTCGATGCCGCGGTCATGGTCCCAGAAGAACCAGATGAACGCGCCGAAGATGAGGGCGAGCACCACGTAGAACGCGGTCCAGCCGCCGGCTTCCTTCAGGGTGGGCTCGTGGGGCGTCTTGACGTGGGCGTAGAAGTCGAATGCGATGAAGCCGCAGACGATGACGATCGTGATCGCCCAGACATAAAGGGGTACGTGCATTGACGGGACCTCCGGTTGATCGATGAACTACCGGAGGTCTCTCCCACCCTGGCGGCCGCTCCCCTGGCCCGGCCGTTGCCGGCCGTGGGTCGCCTTCGCCTGGCCGATGGCGCCGGGTTGCCTTGAGGCGCAACCGTGTTGACGACGTCCACCGCGGTGAAATCCGGGGATACTCCCCTCCACGGCGAACCACTGTACACCCTTCGGTGATATGTCAGGCCATGCCGTCGGTGGGGTCGGCGTCGACGACGGTGACGTCGTCGTCGGTGGGCGCGTCCTCGGGGTCGGCGCCCTTGATCATCCAGAGGATGGTGTCCAGCTCGTCGGGCTTGACCAGCACGTCGCGGGCCTTGGAGCCTTCCGACGGGCCGACGACGCCGCGGGTCTCCATGAGATCCATGAGGCGGCCGGCCTTCGCGAAGCCGATGCGGAGCTTGCGCTGCAGCATCGACGTCGAACCGAACTGGGAGGTGACCACCAGCTCGACGGCCTGCAGCAGGTCCTCGAGGTCGTCGCCGATGTCCGGGTCGATGTTCTTGGTGGCTTCGGCGGCCTTGTCCTCGGTGACGCCCTCGGTGTAGTCGGGGTCGGCCTGGTCCTTGCAGGCGTCGACGACGGCCTGGATCTCCTCGTCGGTGACGAACGCGCCCTGCAGGCGGCGGGGCTTGCCGGCGCCCTGCGGGATGAACAGCGCGTCGCCCATGCCGATGAGCTTCTCGGCGCCCGCCTGGTCCAGGATGACGCGGGAGTCGGTGAGCGAGGAGGTGGCGAACGCCAGCCGCGAGGGGACGTTCGTCTTGATCAGGCCGGTGACCACGTCCACCGACGGGCGCTGCGTGGCCAGCACCAGGTGGATGCCGGCGGCGCGGGCCTTCTGGGTGATGCGGACGATGGCGTCCTCGATGTCGCGTGGGGCGGTCATCATCAGGTCGGCGAGCTCGTCGACGACGCAGACGATGTACGGGTACGGGCGGTACTCGCGCTCGGAACCCAGCGGCGTCGTGATTTCACCGGACTTCACCTTGCGGTTGAAGTCCTTGATGTGGCGCACGCGGGTGGACTTCATGTCCATGTACCGCTGCTCCATCTCCTCCACCAGCCACTGCAGCGCGGCGGCCGCCTTCTTCGGCTGGGTGATGATGGGCGTGATCAGGTGCGGGATGCCCTCGTACGGCGTCAGTTCGACCATCTTGGGGTCGACGAGGATGAGGCGGACCTCCTCCGGGGTGGCGCGGGTCAGCAGCGACACGAGCATGGAGTTGACGAACGCGGACTTGCCCGAGCCGGTCGAACCGGCGACGAGCAGGTGCGGCATCTTCTGCATGGAGTGGCTGACGAAGTCGCCCTCGATGTCCTTGCCCAGGCCGATGAGCATCGGGTCGTCGTTGGCGACGGTTTTCGGCGCGTTGAGCACGTCGGACAGGCGCACCATCTCGCGGTCGTTGTTGGGCACCTCGATGCCGACGAGCGACTTGCCCGGGATGGGCGTGAGCAGGCGGACGTTGTCGGTGGCCACCGCGTAGGCGATGTTCGACTGCAGGTTCGTGATCTTCGAGACCTTCACGCCGGGACCGAGCTCGACCTCGTAGCGCGTGACCGTCGGGCCGCGGGAGAAGCCGGTGACGTGGGCGTCGACGTTGAACTCGTCGAAGACGTCGGTGATGGCCTCGATCATGCGGTCGTTGGTCGACGTGCGCGTCTTCGGCGGGTCGCCCTGGATGAGCAGGTCGGTGGTCGGCAGGACGTAGCCGCTGTCGGTCTCCGGCTTGATGGCGGGCTCGACCGCCGTCTTCGGTTCGGTCTCCGACTTCGGCGTCGACGCCGGAATCTTCGACGCGTCGATGCCGGATCGCGCGGCGATGGCGTCCATCTTGCGGCGGGTCGCCTCGCTCACCGCATCGTCGCGCTTGCCGACGGCGCCGGCGCCCCGGTCGCCCGGTTCCCCGGTCGGAGCGGCGTCATCTTCGTCGGCGATGGCGGGCAGCGACGCGGTGGTCTTGGCCTCGTCGTCGATGGTCAGCTGCCGGGTGGCGGTGTCGTCCCCGGCGTCGCCGTCGACCGGGTAGGCCTCCATCGGCGTCGGGCGGCGGCGGGAACGGCGGCCCTTGGCGGGGCGATCTGCGGCGGCACCGGCGGCACCGGTCTCATCGTCGAGGAGGTCGTAGAGGTTGTCGTCGGCGCTCGCCGGGACGGCGG
>DUOR01000156.1 GCA_012838715.1 Actinomycetales bacterium | reverse complement strand
GCCCGTCGGCGGCGAGGTCACCGACCCGGTCCTCGCCGCCGCCCTGCGCGCCGCCGACCCCATCTCGCCGGAGGCGGTGGAGGAGACCGGCCGCGTCTGGCGGCGCGCGCCCATCCAGGTGCTGGCCAAGCTCGCCCTCATCTCCTCCCCGACGGGCCCCTCGCTTGCCGACGCGCCGACCGACGCCACCATGTCGGAGGCCGGCCGCCCGGTGGACGACGCCACCATGACGGCGGCCATGAAGCAGAGCCGCCTGCACGTCCTCGGCGAAATGATCGGCGGCGGCACCTCCGTGCCCGCGACCGTGCTGTCGGCCGTCGTCCACGGTGAACTGCTGACCCTGCGCCCCTTCGCGCACAACAACGGCATCATCGCCCGCGCCGCGTCCCGGTTGACCACCATCACCGGCGGCGCGGACCCCCGCGGCCTCGGCGTCCCCGAGGTCTACTGGACCCGCCACCGCGACGAATACCGGGCCGCCGCCGACTCCTTCGCCACCGGCACCCCGGACGGCCTGCGCCGCTGGATCCTCCTGCACCTGAAGGGCCTGGAGGCCGGCGCCACCGAGGCGCGCGGCATCGCCGACGCGGTGTAGGGGGCCGGTGAGGGGATCGGTTCGGCGGGGACCGGTGCGGGACCTGTTCGGCGGGGGAGCCTGATCCGGCTCAGGAATCCTTGCCGTTGCGTCGGGAAGCGAACACCCCGGCGGCGAGGGCGGCGGCGCCGACGGCCAGCCCCACCACGCCGGTCAGGCGCGGCGCGGTGCGGCGGAACAGCGGCTCCGGATTGCGGAAAAGCCGGATCGGCCAGGCATTTTCCTCGGCGATCTTGCGCAGCGGCTTGTCCGGGTTGACGGCGACCGGGTGGCCGACGGCGGACAGCATCGGCTCGTCGGTGGCGGAATCCGAGTAGGCGTAGCAGCGCGACAGGTCGTAGCCGCGCTCAGCGGCGAGACGGCGCATCTCCGCCGCCTTGTTGCCCCCGCGGCAGAAGAAGGACACCTCACCGGTGTAGACGCCGTCGACGACCTCCAGGCGGGTGGCGATGCACTCGCGCACCCCGATCGCCGCGGACACCGGCTCGACGATTTCCGACGCCGACGCCGAAATGACGATCACGTCGTGGCCGAGCAGCTTGTGATGGCGGATGAGTTCGCGGGCCTCCGCGTACACGTACGGCGAAATGACCTGGTGCAGGGATTCCTCGGCGATCTTGCGCACGTGATCGGCGCGCCAGCCCTTCACCATGGCCGACAGCTGATCGCGGGCGGCCTCCATCTGGTCCTGGTCGTGGCCGCCGGAGATGTACATCGCCTGGCCGAGCGCCATCTGCATCATCCCGGAAGTGGTGAGCAGACCGGATTCCACGAACTGCTTGCGGAAGGCGTAGGCCGAACTGCGGGCGATGATCGTCTTGTCCAGGTCGAAGAAGGCGGCGACGGGTGGACGGGCCGCCGCGTCGTCGTCGGCGGCGCGCCTCGGGTTACGGTTCGCCCCAGTGTGTCGCTCGCTCACGTATCCGAGCATAGCCGCGGAGGCGTCGACGGGGCCGGGGCGGAGACGCCGCGGGAACTTGGTCAATTGACCGTCTGCGGGGTGCGTTGCCGGGGTGTTCGAAGAGTCTCCCGGCGGGTGCCCTGACCTGCGCATGAACCTTCGAAAACGGGTTGGTTTCCCCGATTTGCCCTTCAGGTTGGCAGTGTGCTGGTGATGTGTCATACTGATCGTGGCTGGCCCCGATATACGGTGTGGCCGCCCCCGGCTCACCCCCCCGAAGCCGGGTTAGACGCCCCGCGCCAACCCCCCCCGGCGCGGGGCGTCGCATTTTTCCGCATGGCCGCGAGGGCCGGACTACGAGAAGTTGCTCTTCACGTACTCGAGGGAAGCCAGGCCAATCGCCTCGAAATGGCGCACCAGTTCAGCTTCCTCCTCGAAGTAGTCGATGCCTTCCTCGGGTTCCTCGTCTGCGCTCCGGGCGGCCTCCAACTCGTCGAGCGCGGTCTGCAGCGCGTGGCCCTGCCATACGGAGACGCCGATGCCCGGCGGCCCGAGGTTTTCCACAGGGCCGGATCCATCCACAATCCGGGCTGTCCGCCGGCCTCCCCGGCGCGCCTTCCGCGGGCCGCCCGGACATGGTTCGGGGCATGGACGAGCAGACGGCCGGGCCCGCCGGCCCGGAGGACGTGATCATCGCCGTCGAGGACCCGGGACTCGAACAGGAGGCGGCGACCATCGTCGCGGCGACCGGGCGCCGTGCGATTCGCGTCGATTCGCCGGATCCGAGCGACGCCGGGTGGCGCAGGTGCGCGGCAATCCTCATCGACGCCGGGCAGGCGACGGCGATGCTCGCGAGGGTCACCGCGGGTGACGGGGCGCGGCCCGCGCGGCAGGGGCTGTTCCTGGTGCATTCCGACGACACCGGCCCTCCCGAACGCGTCGCCGACGAGCTCGGCTGCGGCGAACCGGTGCCGCTGCCCTCGTGCGGGGCGGAACTCGTGGGACGGATCGGGCGGCCGGGAGCGGTGCGCGCCGGACGGGTCATCGCCTGCGCACCGGCGGT
>DUOR01000155.1 GCA_012838715.1 Actinomycetales bacterium | reverse complement strand
TTCTCCAGGAGTTCGTGGCCGTCGGCGCCGAGGATGACGGGCACGCCCATGCGGCCCTCGGGGTCGATGGCCTCGCGGGCGGTGGCGGTGCCGTGCGACAGCACGTGCTCGCCGGGGGAGAGCTGGCGGATTGCGACGCCGGCGATGCGGTCGGGATGCTCGAACACCGCGTCGCCGTAAATCAGTGGGTCGTGCTGGCCGTCGTCGCCGACCAGGATCCACGTGATGTCGGGGAAGTCGATGAAGAGGTTCCTCAGCTGGACCTTCTTGTGCTCCGGGCCGGAGCGGAACAATCCGGTGGGGGTGGGGCCCCAGTCGGTGAGCAGCATCGGCCCGTCGGGAAGCGAATGCGTGGCCATGAAGGCCTCGAGCGTTTCGAAGGTGTTCCAGGCGCCGGTGGACAGGTACACGACGGGGGCGCCGGGGTGGTTGCGCAGGAGTTCACGGTAGAACTCGGCCATGCCGGGCACGGGCTTGCGGGTGTTGGTGTGGCGCACCCACGAGTTCCAGGCGGCGAGCATGGCGCGGGGGAGCCAGGTGACCATGACGGTGTCGTCGATGTCGGACACCAGGCCGATGCGGGTGGACGGGCCGACGATGAGGACGCGCGCCTGCACGGCGTCGGCGCCCTCCGCCTCGATGGTGACCTCGTTCCAGCCGGGCAGCAGGCCGTGGTCGGCGACGAGGACGTCGATGTAGCCGTTGTCGTTGGTCCGCGATTCGACGACGCGGTCGCCGACGCGGACCGTCACGGGGTGGTCGCCGACCTGCGTCGTGATGAACTGCCGCCACCCGCGCTGCGCCTCCTCCTGGAGCGTGCCGGGGGCGTCGGCGGCGGTGTCGGCGGCGTCGTCGGGGTCCTGCATGAGCACGCGCCCCAGCACGTGCACCCGGTCGACGGAGCCGTACCCCGAGAAGCCGGTGATGGCCGGCCGCCACCCTTGGGCGGTTTTCCGCTCGCGCCCCACCTTGTTGATGGTGCGTTCGGCTTTGCGGACGAAATCGGAGAGGCCCATGCGCTCAGGCTACCGCCGGTTCGCGGCCGTCACCGGGTGGCGCGTTGGTTGCTTGCCGACGCGCCGCTCCCGCATCCCGCCGCACCGCCGCTTCCTCGTCCGCCGCCACTTCGCCTACTTCGCCTGCGGGCGGACCAGCAGGGTCTGCATGGAGCGGCCGACGGGGCCGCGGACGTCGTAGAGGTAGGCGGCGGTCATGCCGATGCCGTCCGGACCAATCGACGCCTTGGCGGAAATGCCGATCCATTCGCCCTCCGGTTCGCGGTGCAGGTGGACGACGAGGTCGGTGTTCATGAACATCCACTCGCGCGGGTCGAGGGAGGCGCCGACGCCGTTGGCGACGTCGACCATGCTCATCAGGTACTCGACGCCGTCGGTGGCGTCGCCGGCGACGATGGGCTTGTCGGTGCGGACCCAGTGGATGCGGTGGTGACCCTCGGGTTCGTCGGGGTCGGGCATGGACACGATATCGATGGAGTCGATGTAGCCGCAGTCCCAGTCCTCGTAGAGGGGGCCGCCGTCGGAGGCGTTTTCGGGGCCGGGGATGGTGCGGGCGAAGGACTTCTCCACCTCGTTGGTTTCCAGGACGGCCATGCGCCAGGCGGCGGCGGTGGCGACGGCGCGCCATTCGCCGTTCTTGCCCTGGGCGTACAGCTCGGCCTCGACCTTGAGGATCTGCTTGCCCGGGCGGGTGATGCGGGCGCGGGTGCGCACTTCGGTGTACGGCACGGCGCCGAGGATGTCGACGGCGACGCGGGTGGTGCGCATGCCCTCGGGCAGGCCGGGGCAGCGCTGCAGCGCGTGGGTGAGGATGGCGGCCGGGGGAGCGCCGTGCTGGAACGCGCCCCACGGGCCCCAGGTGTGCAGGGTGGGGCGGTAGCGCTCGATGACGTCGCCGGCGGGCAGGCCCATTTCCTCGGGGTCGGCCTGGCCGAGATGCTCGAAGTAGGCGGGGATTTCGGTGGCCGGGTCGAGGCCCATCTGCTTGATGCGGTCGGCCTTGGTCGGGTCGCCCAGCGCATTGAGCTTCGGCGGGCGGGTGGT
>DUOR01000154.1 GCA_012838715.1 Actinomycetales bacterium | reverse complement strand
GGCGGTCGGGGTGGTGGCTAGCCGCGGATCTCGCGCAGGCGGCCGTCGATGGACTCGAGGAGCTCGTTCCAGCTGTCGACGAACTTCTCCACGCCCTCGCGCTCCAGCACGGCGAAGACGTCGTCGAGGTCGACGCCGGCGGCGGCGATGGCGTCCATCGTGCGCTGCGCCTCCTCGCCGCGGCCGGTGAGGGTGTCGGTGATGCCGTCGAGGTCGGCGTCGGCGGTGGCGCGCATGGTCTTCTCCGGCATGGTGTTGACCGTCGCGGGGCCGGCGAGCTCGGTGACGTACAGCGTGGCCGGGTACTCCGGGTTCTTCACGCCGGTCGACGCCCACAGGGCGCGCTGCGGGTTGGCGCCCGCCGCGGCGAGCTCCGCCCACTTCGCGTTGCCCTCGCCGAAGGCCTCCTCGAACTCGGCGTAGGCCAGGCGCGCGTTGGCCACGCCGGCCTTGCCGAGCAGCTCCAGGGCGTCGCCGCCGAGCGCCGCGAGGCGCTTGTCGATCTCGGTGTCCACGCGGGACACGAAGAAGGACGCAACCGAGTGGATGGCCGACAGGTCCTTCCCGTTCTCCTTGGCGCGGGCGATGCCGTCGATGTAGGCGTCGATCACCTGGCGGTAACGCTCCAGCGAGAAAATCAGGGTCACGTTGACGCAGATGCCGTCGGCAAGCGCGTCGGAGACGGCGGGGAGGGAAGCGTCGGTGGCGGGGATCTTGATCATCGCGTTCGGCTTGCCCACCTTCTCCCACAGGGAGCGCGCCTGGGCGATGGTCTCGTCGTAATCGTCGGCGTAACGGGGGTCCACCTCGATGGACACGCGGCCGTCGGCGCCGCCGGAACGCTCGTACACGCCGGAAAGCTCATCGCAGGCGCGCTTCACGTCGTCGATGGCCATGGCGAACACCGTCTCCGCCGCATCCGCGCCCGAGCCCGCGAGCTCCCGCAGCTGCCCGTCGTAGGCGTCGCCCGTGGTCATGGCGACGGAGAAAATCGCCGGGTTCGTGGTCACGCCCACCACCCGCAGCTCCTCCACCAAATCCGCCAGGTTGCCCGTGTCCAGGCGCTGGCGGGAAAGGTCGTCGAGCCACGCGGACGTGCCGGCGGCGGCGAGTGCATCGAGATTCGGGTTCGGCATGTTTCTCCTGCTTTCCTGCTTTATTACGGGTACGAACCAAGGTTACCGGCGGATCGCCGACGCCGCGCCCACTCGCTTTCCGACGAGCCGGGCGCGGCGTCCGCTTAACGGTTGCGGCTTAGGCCTTGGCGGCCTCGAGGGAGTCGCGGGCGGCGGCCACGACGGCCTCCTCGGTCATGCCGAACTTCTCGAACAGCACCTGGTACGGCGCGGAGGCGCCGAAGTGCTCGATGGAGACGGCGCGGCCCGAGTCGCCGATGTACTTGTGCCACGGCATGGCGATGCCGGCCTCGACGGAGACGCGGGCGCGGACGGCCTTCGGCAGCACCGACTCGCGGTACTCCTCGTCCTGCTCGTCGAACCAGTCCAGGCAGGGGGCGGAGACGACGCGGACGTTGAGGCCCTCGGCGGAGAGGGTCTCGGACGCCGCGACGGCCATCTGCACCTCGGAGCCGGTGGCCATGAGGATGAGATCCGGGGTGCCCTCACCGGAATCGGAGAGGACGTAGGCGCCGCGGCGCACGCCCTCGGCGGCCTTCTCCTTCGTGCCCTCGAGCACCGGGACGTTCTGGCGGGTCAGCGCCAGCGCCTTCGGGCCGGCCGGGCCCTCCAGGGCGGCGACCCACGCGGCGGCGGTCTCGTTGGCGTCGGCCGGGCGGAAGGTGGACATTCCCGGCATGGCGCGCAGGGTGGCCAGCTGCTCGATCGGCTGGTGCGTCGGGCCGTCCTCGCCCAGGCCGATGGAGTCGTGCGTCCAGACGTACAGCGGGGAGATGCCCATCAGCGCGGCCAGGCGGACGGCCGGGCGCATGTAGTCGGAGAAGATGAGGAAGGTGCCGCCGTACGGGCGGGTGCCGCCGTGCAGGGCGATGCCGTTGAGGATGGCGCCCATGGCGTGCTCGCGGATGCCGAAGTGCAGGTTGCGGCCGTACGGGTTGGCGGTCCACGTGTCGGTGGTGATTTCCTTCGGGCCGAAGGAGGCGTCGCCCTTGATCACGGTGTTGTTGGAACCGGCCAGGTCGGCGGAACCGCCCCACAGCTCCGGCATGGTGGCGCCCAGCGCCTGCAGCACAGCCTCGGAGGCCTTGCGGGTGGCCAGGCCCTTGGCGTCGGCGTCCCAGGACGGGACCTCGGCGTCGAAGCCCTCCGGCAGGTCGCCGGCGGTGAGGCGGTCGAACAGCTCGCGCGCCTCCGGGTTCTTCTCGGCCCAGGCGTCGAAGCCCTTCTGCCACTCGGCGCGGGCCTCGGCGGCGCGGTCGATGAGGCCGCGGGTGTGCCCGATGACGTCGTCGGAGACCTCGAAGGTCTCCTCCGGGTTGAAGTCCAGCTCCTCCTTGATCAGGCGGAGCTCCTCCTCGCCCAGGGCGGCGCCGTGGGAAGCGCCGGTGTTCATGGCGTTGGGGGCCGGGTACGCGATGACGGTGCGGACGCGGATGAAGGTCGGGCGATGGGTGTCGGCCTTGGCCTCCTCGACGGCGCGCTCGATGGCCGCGACGTCCTCGCCGCCGTCGACCTCGATGACCTGCCAGCCGTAGGCGCGGTAGCGGTCGGCGACGTTCTCCGTGAACGCGATGGTGGTGTCGTCCTCGATGGAGATGCCGTTGTCGTCCCAGAAGACGATGAGGTTGCCCAGCTGCTGGGTGCCCGCCAGCGACGACGCCTCGGCGGTGACGCCCTCCTGGACGTCGCCGTCGGAGGCGATGACGTAGATGTGGTGGTCGAACGGCGACTGGCCGGCGGGGGCCTCCGGGTCGAAAAGGCCGCGCTCGCGGCGGGCAGCCATCGCCATGCCGACGGCGGAGGCGAGGCCCTGGCCCAGCGGGCCGGTGGTGATCTCCACGCCGTCGGTGTGGCCGTACTCCGGGTGGCCGGCGGTCTGGGAGCCCCAGGTGCGCAGCGCCTTCAGGTCGTCCAGCTCGATGCCGAAGCCGGCGAAGTACAGCTGGATGTACTGGGTCAGCGAGGTGTGGCCGCAGGACAGGACGAAGCGGTCACGGCCGGCCCAGTTGTGATCCTTCGGGTCGTGGCGCATGACGCGCTGGTACAGCGTGTAGGCCAGCGGCGCGAGGCTCATGGCGGTGCCGGGGTGGCCGGAGCCGCACTTCTGCACCGCGTCGGCGGCCAGCACGCGGGCGGTGTCGACGGCACGGGTGTCCAGTTCGGTCCAGTCCGACGGGTAATTCCGCACGATACGGGCCTGCAACTCGGGGGAGAGGGTCACGTGAATGCTCCTGTGTTCTCGCTGGCGTGTGTTCGCGTCCAGCATAGTGCCGCCCGCCGACCCTTCGGGGAGGCGCCGCGGAAATGCGGCCCCGGCGCCGCCGCCGGTGTGGCGCAGGTCGCGTTCGGGGTGGAGGGGTGGCGCGCCGAGTGGGGCCGGTGCCCGGTGGGGCATGCCGGGGCGGTAGTATTGCCGCGTTGCGGTGGCCCGTCGACGTGCCGTCGGCAAGCGGATCAATGCGCTTGACGACGCCGAGGTTCGGGCACCGCGCGATTTTTCCGTGAAAATCCTGTGAGTCAGAGCGGGGCGGGAACTTTCCCGGCGCCCCGTCCGACCAACTTGGTTGGACCTGAAACACGTGTGGGAGGAACCCCTGTTGCTGGATACCGTCAAGGCGTACATCGCGCTGACCAAGCCGCGAGTCATTGAGCTGCTGCTGGTCGCCGCGATTCCCGCGATGTTGCAGGCGGATCGCGGCAACGTCCACGTCGGGATGATCCTGCTGACCCTCGTCGGCGGCTGGATGGGCGCCGCGGCCGCCAACACCTTCAACATGGTGGCGGACTCGGACATCGACAAGGTGATGAACCGGACCCGCAAGCGCCCGCTGGCCAAGCAGACCGTGAGCAACCGCGCCGCCCTGATCTTCGGCGGCGTGCTCACCGTGGCGAGCTTCCTGTGGCTGTGGCTGCTGTGCAACTCGCTGCTGGCCGGCATCTTCATCCTGCTGACCATCGCGTTCTACGTGTTCGTGTACACCCTGTGGCTGAAGCGCCGCACCGACCAGAACGTGGTGTGGGGCGGCGCCGCCGGCTGCATGCCGGTGCTCGTCGGCTGGGCCGTGATCACGGACAACGTGCCGGAGATCACCGGCTGGCTGCACTGGTGGCAGCCGATCGTGCTGTTCCTGGTCATCTTCTTCTGGACGCCCCCGCACACCTGGGCGCTGGGCCTGAAGTACCGCGAGGACTACGAGGCCGCCGGCGTCCCGATGATGCCCGTCGTCCGCGAGCCGCTGTACGTGACCAAGCGGATCATCTGGTACACGGTCGCCACCGTCGTCGCGACCTTCGCCCTGATCCCGGCCGCCGGCTGGATCTACCTCGTCGTCTCCGTCGCCTCGGGCATCTGGTTCCTGTACGGCGCGGTCGCCCTGGACAAGTCCGTCAAGGCGGGCGGCGAAATCAAGCCGATGAAGCTGTTCCTGCTGTCGAACAACTACCTCGCGCTGGTCTGCGTCGGCCTGTCCATCGACGCCGTGCTGGGCCTGCAGACCATCTCCGAGATGGTCATGTAAGCGCCCGCCCCCAGAGCTTTTCCACCGGACCGCGGAGGGTTTCCCCT
>DUOR01000153.1 GCA_012838715.1 Actinomycetales bacterium | reverse complement strand
GCGGCCGGGCTGGCGGCGCGGCCGGGCGGCGGTGCAGGCGGCGGCGCGGGGCCCGGACGAAACACGACGACGGCGCGCCCACCCGGAATCCGGGGGACGCGCCGTCGTAAAGCGCGGTGAAGCGCAGCGCGGCGAAAACAGCGCGGCGAAAACAGCGCAGCGCGAACTACATCTCGACCTCGACCTGAACGGGGCCGCCGATCTCGAGCTCCATGACGCGGATGCCGGCCTCGCGGGCCTCGGACAGCACCGAGTCGGGGATTTCGCTGGTGGACAGCACCAGGCAGGTCGGCCCGGCGCCCGACAGGAACGCCGCGTAACCGCGGTTGCGCAGGCGGTTCACCCACTCCGCCGTCACCGGCAGCACCTCCGCGCGGTACGTCTGGTGCAGACGATCGCGGGTGCCCTCCCAGAGCAGCTCAGGATGGGTGGTCAGGGCGGTGGTCATCACGGCGACGCGCGAAACGTTGAAACGGGCGTCGATGTGGCTGACGTCGGAAGGCAGCACCTGGCGCACCGCATTCGTCGACGCATGGAAGGACGGCACCAGCGCGGTCGCCCGGATGTCCGGGTGGACCTCCAGGCCCACGGCCCGGTACTGCGGGGCGGTGCGGCCGTCGACCGGCTTGTCCGTCCAGCTGACGACGGCGCCACCGAGGACGGAGGCCGCCGCATTGTCCGGGTGCCCCTCGAAGACGGACGCCTCCTGGATGACCTGCTCCTCCGACAACGGGAAACCGGCCAGGCCATTCGCCGCCGCGACGCCCGCCACCGCGGCCGCCGCCGACGAACCGAGGCCCCGCGACTGCGGGATCGTGTTGTGGCACACGACCTTCAGACCCGGCGCCTCCATCCCGACGGCCCGCAGGCCCGCCCGGATCGCGCGGACCACCAGGTGCGAATCGTTGGTGGGCAGATCCTCGGCGCCCTCGCCGTGGACCTCCACCTCGACGCCGGACTCGGTGACCTCGACCTCCACGGTGTCGTGGATGGACAACGCCAGGCCCAGGGTGTCGAACCCCGGGCCCAGGTTCGCCGAGGAACCCGGGACCGTCACGCGGACCTTCTGGCCGGGCAGCAGCTCCTGAGCCATGCCTAGATGTCCATCCCTTCGATGCGGATGACCGAGTTGACCTCGAGCACCGCGTCGAGGGAACGCAGCGTGTCGACCGTCGCCGCCAGCTCCGACTCCTTCGCGCGGTGCGTGATGATGACCAGGCGGGCGCCCGGGTTGGCGCCTTCCTGGCGGACCGTGCGCAGCGAGATGTTGTGCTCGGCGAAGGTGCGGGCGATGTCCGCCAGCACGCCGAGGCGATCGTCGATGTGCAGGTCGATGTGGTAGCGGGTGCGCACGTCGCCGAAGTCGAGGATCGGCAGGTTGGCGTAGGTGGAGTCGCCCGGGGCGCGGCCGCCCCACACCTTGTTGCGGCCCGCGGCGACCAGGTCGCCGAGGACGGCCGACGCGGTCGGGTTACCGCCGGCGCCGCGGCCGTAGAACATGAGGTTGCCGGCGGCCTCCGCCTCGACGAACACGGCGTTGAAGGACTCGCGGACGGTGGCCAGCGGGTGGCGGCGCGGGATCAGCGCCGGGTACACGCGGGTGGAGATGCCCTCCGAACCGTCCTCCTCGACGATGCGCTCGCAGGTGGCCAGCAGCTTGATGGTGAAGCCGGCCTCCTTCGCCGCCTTGATGTCCTCGGCGGAGACGTTGGAGATGCCCTCGCAGTGGACGTCGTCGGCGGTGACGCGGGTGTGGAACGCCAGCGACGACAGGATGGCGGCCTTCGAGGCGGCGTCGTGGCCCTCGACGTCGGCGGTCGGGTCGGCCTCGGCGTAGCCCAGGCGGGTGGCCTCGGCGAGCATCTCGTCGTAGTCGGCGCCGGTGGAGTCCATCGCGTCGAGGATGAAGTTGGTGGTGCCGTTGACGATGCCGACGACCTTGGTCACCGTGTCGCCGGCCAGGGAGCGGCGCAGCGGGCCGACGACCGGGATGGCGGCGGCCACGGCGGCCTCGAAGAAGAGGTCGGCGCCGGTGGACTCGGCGGCCTCCGACAGCTCGGCGCCGCAGGCGGCGACGAGGGCCTTGTTGGCGGTGACGACGGACTTGCCGGCGCGCAGGGCCGCGGTGACCAGCTGGCGCGGGTAGTCGATGCCGCCGATGACCTCGACCACCACGTCGACGTCGTCACGCTCGACGAGCGCGAAGGCGTCGTCGGTGAGCAGCTCGGGGTCGACGCCGGGGCGGGGGCGCGACTTGTCGCGGACGGCGACGCCGCGGACCTCGACGGGGCCGCCGATGCGGCGCTCGAAATCCTCGGCCTTCTCGCCGAGGAGGCGCAGCACCTCGCTGCCGACGGTGCCGAGTCCGAGGATGGCGACGCCGACGGACTGGCCTTCGCCCTTTCCGGGGTTGTAGCTGGCGGTCATGGGTGGGTCTCACACTCCAGGCTGAGTAGATCGGTCAGGGTTTCCCGGCGCAGGATGGCTCGGGCGGCGCCTTCGCGCACGGCCACCACCGGCGGGCGGGGCAGCATGTTGTAGCGGCTGGCCATCGCGTAGGAGTACGCGCCGGTGCCGGCGAGGGCGAAGAGGTCGCCTTCGGCGATGTCGTCCGGGTAGGACTCGTCGTTGATGAGCACATCGCCGGATTCGCAATGCTTGCCGACCACGCGGGTGGGGATGGGTTCCCCGTGCACCTCGCGGTCGACGACACGGCCATCATAGGCGGAGCCGTAGAGGGCGGGCCGGATGTTGTCGCTCATCCCCCCGTCGACGGAGAGGTAGCGGCGGGTGACGCCGTCCTGCACGTGGACGTCCTTGGAGGTGCCGACCTCGTAGACGGTCACCATGGACGGGCCGATGATGGCGCGGCCGGGTTCGACGACGACGGTGGGAGTCGGGATTCCGATGCGCTGCGCCATGTCCTCGACCGCCGCGAGGATTTCGTCGGCAAGCGGCTTCACGTCGAGCGGCTGCTCGTCCTCGGTGTAGGCGATGCCGAAGCCGCCGCCCAGGTCGAGGGTGGTGAACGTTTCCGCCAGCTCCACGCCGTGCTTTCCGACGAGGTCCTCGACGACGCCCAGGACGCGTTCGGCGGCGAGGATGAAGCCGTCCGAGTCGACGATCTGGGAGCCGATGTGGCAGTGCAGGCCGACGAGGCGGAGGTTCGGGTCCTCCTGCGCCAGGTCCGCGGCGTTCAGGGCGGAGCCGGAGGCGATGGAGAAGCCGAACTTCTGGTCCTCGTGGGCGGTGGCGATGAACTCGTGCGTGTGGGCCTCCACGCCGGGCTTCACGCGGATGAAGACGTCCTGGACCGTGCCGGCCTCGGCGGCGACGGCGGAGAGGCGACGCAGCTCGCTGAGGGAGTCGACGACGATGTGGCCGACGCCCGCCGCGACGGCGTCGCGCAGCTCGGCGACGGACTTGTTGTTGCCGTGGAAGGTCATGTCCTTCGCGGGGAACCCGGCGTGCAGGGCGACGGCCATCTCCATGCCGGAGGCGACGTCGAGGTGCAGGCCCTCCTCGTGCACCCAGCGCGCGATGGTGCCGGACAGGAACGCCTTCGAGGCGTAGTGCACGTTCTGCGGGCCGTGGAAGGCGTCGGCCATGGCGCGGCAGCGGGACCGGAAGTCGGCCTCGTCGAGGACGAACACCGGGGTGCCGTACTCCTCGGCGAGGTCGGTCAGGCGGACGCCGCCGATGGAGACGACGCCGTCGGCCTCACGGCGGGCGGTGGCCGGCCAGACGTGGCCGGGCAGGGAATTGAAATCCGCCATTACATCCTCTCCGGGGCGGTGACGCCCAGCAGGCCCAGCGCGTTGGCCAACGTGCGGCGGGTGGCCTCGGCCAGGCCCAGGCGCGCGGAGTGCAGCGGCTGCGGCTCCTCGCCGGCCTTCGGCAGGATGTGGCAGGCGTCGTAGAAGCGGTGGAAAACGCCGGCGAGCTGCTCGGCGTAGCGGGCGACGCGGTGCGGCTCGCGCAGCTCG
>DUOR01000016.1 GCA_012838715.1 Actinomycetales bacterium | reverse complement strand
CCGGCACGGTCAACGGCGTCGCCGACACCGGCTCCGGCATCGTCGTTTCCGTCGTCGAGGGTGGCTTCACCGCCGATGAGGAAAGCGGCCCGGCGGAGTGCAACTACACCCCGTCCGCGACCTACACCGTGGTCGAGTAATCACCGCTTTTCGCTTCACGACGAACCCCGCCACCCGGCCTCACGGCTAGGAGCGGGGTTTCGCCGATCCGGCGGCTGCGGTCGCGACCTCCCGGCCCGGGAAACTTCGGCCGCGAGCTTCCCGCCTGCGGCGTTCCGGCGGCGGCCACATCCGGGCGGGAAGTTGATCCTCGTCACAAATGCTGGATTTGTATACCCAGCGGGGTATAGTAGCCAGCGTTGGCGCGGCCGGGCGACTGCCCGCGGCCCCGCGCAATTTTTTTGCGCGCCGCTGAGTTCCCCTGCGTCCCCGATTCCGCCGCGCACCCGAAAACCCTTCCCTTCCCCGAGGAGAAACACATGTGCTACCCCGTTGAATGCCCGAAGTGCCACAAGACCACCTGGGGCGGCTGCGGCATGCACGTCGACCAGGTCATGGCGATGGTCCCCAAGGAGCGCCAGTGCACCTGCCAGGCGTCGGCGCCCCAGCCCAAGTCCGGCATCTTCAGCATCTTCGGCTAGCCACCGCCGAACCGGCACGGACCCGGCAGTAAGCTGGGTCACATGCCCGATCGCCCCGATCATCACGTCGACCTGCACGTGCCGAAGCTGGAGACCTTCGACGTCCCCGCTTCCGCCAACGTCGACCCCAAGGGATTCGTCCGCGAAGTCGATTCCTTCACCGTTCACCCGCACGGCCTGTACATGCGCCGCGGCGCCGACCACCCCGAGTTCGGATACCTCGAATCGTGGTTGCTGCCCGCGCTCGGCCTGCGGGTGAACGTTTTCCATTTCCGGCCCGGCGCCACCCCGAACAGCCACCGCTACATCGACGTCGTCGAGGTCGGGGGCGATCGCCGCGGCGACGGGGCCCGGGACGTCGGCAAGCGAGGGGGAACCCCCGAGGGGATGGGCGGCGGCGCACCGACGGCCGCGACAAGGATTGCGCCGATGACCGAACCCGGGGATCTGCCCGTGGACGTGTGGCGCACGCGCGACCTGTACCTCGACATCCTCGAGCTCGACGGGCGCGTCCGCGTGGAGGACGCCGACGAGCTCACCGCCGCGCTGGCGGCCGGTATGGTGTCGGCGGAGCAGGCCGCGTGGGCAATCGACCGCGCACTGGATGCCGTGGCGGGCATTGCCGCGCATGGCGGCGACGTCGACGCCTGGCTCGCCGCCGCGGGCCACCCCGTGACGTGGGCGCCGGACGTGACCATGTGCGAGCCGAACCTGCCCGCGCCGAAACGCGTGGCCATCGGCGCCGGCCCCGACTCCCCCGCCGTCGTCGCCAAGACGTACCTGCCCGATGCCACCCTCGATCGCTTCCCGGAGGTCGCGAAGTAAATGTCGCCAGTCACCGATGCCGTCCGCACGCAGCTCTGCGGCTTCTACGAGGAGGCCGAGCCCGCCGAGGCGCAAATGAAGTTCCTCGGCGCCGATTCCCTGACGCTGCTGCGCTTCGGCCCCGACACCGGCGGCGTGGTCACGTACGCCACGCTGGGCTGCTCCGCGAACCCCATGCACGACCCGTCGGACTTCATGCCGGACCCGAACTCCGGGCCCCGCGCAGAGCTGGTGCTGCCGATCGTCGGCGGCCTCGACGCCGTCATCCGCCCCCTGGCGATGCTGGCCGCCTCCCCCACCGTCGAGGGTCTCATCCTGCAGGAGGGGGCGCTGCTCGACTTCGGCGCGCCCCTGTGGCCGGACGCGCGTTTCACCGGCTTCGTGCTTGCCGACGCCGACGTCCCCGACGTCACCGTCGACCACGACGGCTCCCCCGTCACCGTCAATGTGCTGCAGCCGATCCCGGCGACGCCGAACGAATTCGCCCTCGCCCGGGCCAAGGGCGTGCCCGAACTGCGCGCCAAGTGGGCGGAGCGGGGCACCGTCCTCGCCGACCCGCATCGCGCCAGCGTGGTGTAAACGCCGGGCGCGGGCCCGGCGCACTGCGCTACGTCAGGCGCAGGAAAAGATCCTCGATCTCGTCGGCCGTGAGGCCGTCACCGTCGGTGCCGTTGAGGCAGCCGCGCATCGAGGAGGAGACGAGCTTGAAGCCGGCACGGTCAAGCGCCTTGGAAACGGCGGCGAGCTGCGTGACGACGTCGCGGCAGTCGCGATCCTCTTCCATCATGGCGATGACGCCGGCCAGCTGGCCGTGCGCACGCTTCAGTCGGTTCACGACGGCGCGGCGCTGCGCCTCGGCATCGAAACCGGGGTCGACCTCGACGGCCGGAGTGAGCGGCGTTTGAGTCACGACGCACTCCTTTTCTGATCGCATTCCGATCAACTCGGGCGCCGACCTTTCCCGTCCAATCCGGGCCACCGGCGAACCGGCGACCGCGGGCCGACGGGACCCAAAGTCGGCGCACAAAACCATTTCAATACCCCACACCGTACCCCACCGATGAGGAATCGGACAGCTCGGTCTCAGGAAATTCTCAAACTTGCTGTTCACGGTTCCCGCGGGGGGACAAAAGTGTAAGAGTTAACAGCATACAACCCTTCTCAACTGGACTGCTGCAAATCCCCGGGTTCCATCTTCGGGGGTGCCCGAACGGATAGCGAACGCCGTCTTTTCGCGGCATGGACCTATCGGGGCCATTCGCAGCGCCCCCGGCCGTCCGGTGGCGGACGATTGATAGATTGGGGCGCATGATGGCCAGCCGACGGTCCCCGACCGACCCCACCGCCCGTTCCGACGACGGCACCGCCCGTTCCAACGACGGCGCCCGCGCCAACGACGCCGCCCGCGCCAATGCCGCCACGAAGTGGTGGCGCATCGCGGTGCTCATCTACGTTCCGGCGCTCGTTCTGTCGGTGGTCGGTTCGATCCTGAACTGGGACGCGATGATCGAGGCGCTGATCAATCCGGAGCCCGGCATGGATACGCCCACGCCGGATCAGGCCCGGAACTTCCTGATGATCAGCACCGGCATCGCGGTGTTCATGCAGGGCCTCGTCGCGGCGGTCTGCTGGTTCCTCGCCGGGCACCTGCGCCGCGGCAGCGACGCCGCCCGGATGATCCTCACCGTCGCCGCGGGCGTTTTCGCGGTCAATGCCCTGATGTCGCTCGTCGCCATGGTCGGCGGCGGTGATGACGTCGGCGCGATGGAGAACGCGGTGACCATCCTCATCGCCATCGCCTCCGCCGTATCCGTGTACGCGACCGTCCAGGCGTGGCGGGATGGCCGCGGGTGACGACGTCGTAAAGCACGTACCGCAACTGCCGGCCGGCGGCGCCCGCGTGTGGACCTACGCGGTGCTGCTGGTGCTCGGCATGTTCTCCCTCGAATTCGGGTCCGCGTTCGCGGCGATGGCGATTGGCGCGTCGTCGGCGGGCGTCGTGGTGACGCTGCGGATGGGGCTCGCCGGGCTGATTCTGGTGGCGCTGCTGCGCCCGCGGTTGCGCGGGCTGTCGGGGTCGGATTGGGCGTGGCTCGGCGGCCTCGCCGCGACGATGGGCTTGATGAACCTGTTCTTCTACCTCTCCATCGACCGCATCCCGCTCGGGGCGGCGGTGACGTT
>DUOR01000152.1 GCA_012838715.1 Actinomycetales bacterium | reverse complement strand
TGCGGCCGTCCTCCATCACCGCGACCGTGTCCGCGATGGCGCGGACGACGGACATCTCATGGGTGATGAGCACAATCGTGACGCCCAAATCCCGGTTCACCCGGCGCAACAGCTCGAGCACGTCGGCGGTGGTTTCGGGGTCGAGGGCGGAGGTGGCTTCGTCGGCAAGCAACAGCGACGGGTTCGTGGCCAGCGCACGGGCGATGCCCACGCGCTGCTTCTGCCCGCCGGACAACTGCTCCGGGTAGGAACCGCCGCGGTCGCCGAGGCCCACGAACTCGAGGAGCTCCGCGACGCGGGCCTTGCGCTCGGCGCGGCCCATCCCCGCCAACTCCAGCGGGTAGGCGACGTTGCCGGCCACGGTGCGGGAGGTGAAGAGGTTGAACTGCTGGAAAATCATGCCGATGTCCCGGCGCACCTCCCGCAGCTTCCGCTCCTTCATCCCGGCGATGTCGGTGCCGTCGAGCAGCACCTCGCCGGACGACGGGGTCTCCAGGCCGTTGATCAGGCGGATGAGCGTCGACTTGCCCGCGCCCGAGTAACCGATGACGCCGAGCACCCGGCCCGGCTCGACCGACAGGGTCACGTCATCGAGGGCGCGGGTGGCCTTCTTGCCGGAACCGAACACCTTGGAGACGCCGCGGAGCTCGACGCGGGTGCCCGTCCGCGGTTCCGCGGGGGCGGAATCCGTGGCGGGCGCGCCGGGGCTACTCGGCATCGGGGTTCTCGCGGGCCTCCTGCTCGGCGCGCTCGAGAATCTCCTCGAGCTCGTCCGCCGGGCGGTTGACCGGCACCGACGTGCCGCGGGAATCGCGGTCGACGGCGTCGAGGACCTCCTGCTCGTGCCACAGCTCCGTCAGGCGGCGCAGATCCCCGTTGTCCTTGTTCTCCTGCGTCGTGACGAAGACGTTGATGTACGGCTCCGCGGCGGCGTCGGCCGGATCGTCCTGGAAGATGGCGGTGTTCGGGTCGATGCCCGCGCGCTCCAGGAAGGAGTTGTTGATGACGGCCGGGGTGCCCTCGCCGTAGGCGGCGGTGGTCTGCGCGGCGTCGACCGGGGTGACCGTGACGCGGGAATTCTCCTCGTCGATGTCCAGCGGCGACGGGTTCGCCGAGTCGCCGTTGAGGGCGATGAGGCCCGCCTTCTCCAGCACGCTCAGGGCGCGGCCCTGGTTGGTGGAGTCGTTGGGGATGACCACCTCGGTGCCGTCCTCGATGTCCTCCACGGAATCGCCGCCGGTCCAGAACAGCGCGAGCGGAACGATCTCGGTGGAACCGATCGGGACCAGGTCCTCGTCGGCGCCGACGTTGTACTGCGCCAGGTACTTGATGTGCTGGAACAGGTTGACGTCGAGGTCGCCCTCGGACAGGGCGGTGTTCACCGGCGGGTACTCGGAGAACTCGACGACCTCCAGGTCGATGCCCTCCTCGTTGGCGAGGCGCTCGAAGACGGTCCAGGCCTCCTTCTCGCGGTCGGTGGTGCCGATGCGGATGGTGTCGCCTTCGGCGAGCGGCTCGCCGGAATCGTCGTTGCCGCAGGCGACCAGGCCCGTGGCGGCGAACGCCAGGGCGACGGCGCCGGCTGCGTAGCGTCGCAGTGACATGTTCGTCTCCTCGTGGGGTGAAGGTCCGTCGCCGTGTCAGCGAATAGACCGAGCTGTCTTGTTGTGGGGCGACTGTAGCACCGGGATGCCGCGGCGGAAAAATGCGCCCACGGGCGGCGTCGGCAAGCGTTGGCGGGGCACTTTCGTTGGGGTTCATGGTATTCGAACATGCATTCGCGCAAATTCGGCCGCGGGGTTATCCTGTGCGCATGAGCGTGTGGAGGGGTTCGGCGGGCGGCGGCGAAGTGCCGCGCCATGGCGATTCGTGCCGCGAAGGGCCGCTGAGCTGGTCGCGTATCGAGCGCATCCTCTCCGGTCAATCCGTGGGGAAGCTGACGCCCGGGTACGGCGTCAACGGACACCGCAGCAAGGAGAACGCACGGGCGAACGATGCCGTCGGCGTCGCGGGGACGGGGCAGGGGGACGGGGCGCCGGCCGTGACCGTGGAGCGGCGCCGGGGCGTCGATCTGCACTGCCGATCGAGCTATTCCTTCCTGCACGGGGCCTCGGATCCCGCGGACCTGGTAGACGAGGCGGTTCGCCTGGGGCTGCGCATCCTGGGCATCGCCGACCGGGACGGGCTCTACGGCGTCGCCCGCTTCGCCGAGGCGGCCGCGGAGGCGGGCTTGGGCACGGTCATCGGGGCGGAGCTGTCGCTGCCGCAGGCCCCGTTGACCGTCCTGGCCCGCGGCCCGGAGGGGTACCGGCGGCTCAGCCACGCGATCACGGATGCGCTGATGGCGGGCGGGGAGAAGGGCGTCGTCCGCTACCCGGACCTGGCGGGCCTGGCGGAGGCCGCCGGCGGGCACTGGCAGGTGCTCGCCGACGCCGCCTGGCTGCCGCACCTCGACGACCTCGTCGCCGCCTTCGGGCGTGCCGACGTCGCCCTGGACCATCACGCCGACCTCACCCCGGCGGCCGCGGACGAACAGCGGGACCTCG
>DUOR01000151.1 GCA_012838715.1 Actinomycetales bacterium | reverse complement strand
GGTGCGCGGCGGGCTCGGCGGGTTCGCCGGCCTGTTCGCCCTCGGCGACTACAAGAAGCCGCTGCTGGCCGCCGCGTCCGACGGCGTCGGCACGAAGCTCGCCGTCGCGCAGGCGATGGGCAAGCACGACACCATCGGCCGCGACCTGGTCGCCATGGTCGTCGACGACCTCGTCGTCTGCGGCGCCGAGCCGCTGTTCCTGCAGGACTACATCGCCATCGGCAAGGTCGTCCCGGAGCACGTCGCCGAAATCGTCTCCGGCATCGCCGAAGGCTGCATCGACGCCGGCTGCGCCCTGCTGGGCGGCGAGACCGCCGAGCACCCGGGCGTCATGGAACCCGACGAGTACGACGTCTCCGCCACCGGAGTCGGCGTCGTCGAGGAGGACAAGCTCCTCGGCCCGGACCGCGTCCGCGAGGGCGACGTCATCATCGCGATGGCCTCCTCCGGCCTGCACTCCAACGGCTACTCCCTGGCCCGCCACGTCCTCCTCGAGCGCGCCGCACTGCCGCTCGACGAGCACATGGAGGACTTCGGCCGCACGCTCGGCGAGGAACTCCTCGAGCCGACCCGCATCTACGCCAAGGACTGCCTGGCCCTCATGGCCGAGTCCGAGGTCCGCACCTTCTGCCACGTCACCGGCGGTGGCCTGGCCGGCAACATGGCCCGCATCATGCCCGAGGGCCTCGTCGCCGACATGAACCGCGCCACCTGGACCCCGGGCCCCATCTTCCGCACCATCGCCGAGCTGGGCCGCGTGTCCCGCGAGGAAATGGAGAAGACCTTCAACATGGGCGTCGGCATGGTCGCCATCGTCGCCCCCGAGGACCGCGACCGCGCCCTCGCGCTGCTCACCGCCCGCCACATCGAGTCGTGGGAGCTGGGCACCGTCCGCGCCGCCACCGACGCCGACGGCGAGCGCGCCACCCTCACCGGCGACCACCCGCGCTTCTAGCGGCTGCTCCCGGGCAGGCGCCCGCGAAACGACGACGGGGCCGGTCCCACGGATGGATTTCCGTGGGGCCGGCCCCGTCGCCGATCAACGCCCGCGATGGCGAGGATGACGCGTGACGGCGCCATCGCCTGCATTGATGTCGAAGTGATGGTGGATGTCGTAGGTGCGGCGCCACCGGGGCGCCGGATCAAATGATGAAATGCCGACTCATCGAATCAACTCAACGAATCGATTCGCCGAATCAACGGTCGGCGACGTTTACGCCCACCCGGAAAACCCCCGACGCGGCCAGTCGCCGCGGCCCGCCGGAACCCGGATCGGGTCGTCGGCAAGCCACGTCACTGGCGTCGGGGAAGCGTCTGAGGCGACGCGGGGGAGCGGCGGGGGAGCCGGGAGGGAAACGTCAACGGCGATCGTCGCCGGAGTTCCAGTCCTCCCAGTCGGAGTAGTCGTCGTAGGCGGAGTCGTCCTCCGACTTGCCCACGAGCTCCCGCTGAAGCCGTTCCAGATCCATATCCGGAGTGTCGTACTTCAGCTGACGAGCAACCTTCGCCTGCTTTGCCTTGGCACGGCCGCGACCCATGGCCTGACCCCCTCGTGTTGTGCGGGCGCGGCACGGGGATTCGGCCGCCCCTCATTCATCTAATGCGTCAATTCCTGTTTGTCACCATAGCCCATCCGCGCACGCGACGGTGACGCCGTCGGGATCAATTGCTTCCCGACGCGCCTCGGACCGGCCATCTCAAGTGCATGACCAGCGGAAACGGTGGAATTAACGAAAGTAGAAAGAATGCCGGGCAGTCACCGTCCCCGCAGTTTGTCGACGGCGGCGCGGCCCGGGCGAACGCCGTCATCCCGGTCCACCGTCGAGGGGTCGACGGCCGCGGCGGCGCCGCCCGCGGTGAGTTCCACGCCCTCCTGCGAATTTCTGCGAACCAGCGCCAGCGCGATGGGCCCGTACTCGCAGTGGTCGACGACCGTGCCGACGCGGCCCACCGTCCGGCGGCCCGCCTCCACGGGGTCCCCCGGCTCCGGCAGCGAGGCCGCGGAACCGTCGAGCTGCAGCAGCACCAGGGTGCGCGGCGGCCGGCCCAGGTTGTGCACGCGGGACACGGTCTCCTGCCCGCGGTAGCAGCCCTTGTCCAGGTGGACGGCCGCCGGGTCGTGGGCGCCGCCGATCCAGGCGCGGCACTCGTGCGGGATCATCTTCTCGTCGACGTCCAGGCCGGGTTCGGCGTGCAGCGCGACGACGCGCTCCGCCTCCCATGCCATCAGGCCGGTCGGGGCGGCCCCCGCGGCGACGAGCGCGTCCCAGGCGGCGGTCAGGTTGTCCCGGGCGACGAACACGTCGCGGGCCCCGTCCCCCGGCCAGCTCGCCCGCCGCACCACGGCGC
>DUOR01000150.1 GCA_012838715.1 Actinomycetales bacterium | reverse complement strand
GGCCGTGACGCGGCGCGTGACCGTGACGCCGATTTCGCCGAGCGCGCCGCGCGTGCCGACGAGGCCGTCGCGGAGTCGAAGCAGTCCGGCCTCGACCGGGAGGCGCTGCGCAAGTACCGCGCCGGCGAGGACCTGACCGACGGCGGCAAGTACGGCCCCCTCGGCGCCGGCCACGACCCCGAGAAGGACCCGATGAAGGGCCTCCGCGGCGTGATGGCGGGAACGCTGGTCATGCAGGCGATCTCGGTGTGGCTGGGCTTGACCGTCGTCATGCGCGTCGACGGTGGCTCGCTCATCGGGCCGACGGCGTCGGCGTGGTACATCGGCCTGCTCGGCCTGGCGATGGTCCTCATGGCCGGCATGCAGGGCCGCCCCTGGGCCATGAAGGCGAACATCGCGTTGCAGGTGCTGGGCGTGCTCGCCGTGATCACGCACTGGTCGATGGGCTTCGTCGGCGTGTTCTTCGCGGCGGTGTGGTGGTACATCCTCAACCTGCGGAAGAGCCTCATCGCCCGCATGGGGAAGGGCATGCTGACCACGCAGCACACGTAGCGGCCCGAGCGGTGCCCGGTAGGGCGCCCGGGCACGTGGCGAGCAGCGATGCCGCGCGCTGCCCGGCAGGGGGGGGCGGGCACGTGGTGTGCGTCACATCCCCTGGTCGGGCGTTGTTTTGGCGGACACGTTAGGATTCGCTGCATGACTGAACGCACTCTCATCCTGATCAAGCCCGACGGCGTCCGCCGCGGCCTCGTCGGCGAGGTCATCTCCCGCATCGAGCGCAAGGGCCTGAAGCTCGTGGCCATGGACCTCCGCGTCGCCGACAAGGCCGCCGCCGAGGAGCACTACGCCGAGCACAAGGAGCGCCCGTTCTACGGCGAGCTCGTCGAATTCATCACCTCCGCCCCGCTGGTCGCGGGCGTCGTCGAGGGTCCGAACGCCATCGCCGCGTGGCGTCAGCTGGCCGGCGGCACCAATCCGGTCGAGGCCGCCACCCCGGGTTCCATCCGCGGTGACTTCGCCCTCGAGGTGTCCGAGAACATCGTCCACGGCTCCGACTCCCCGGAGTCCGCCGAGCGCGAGATCGGCATCTGGTTCCCGAACCTCTAAGCCGCTCGTCGGCCGGGTTCTTCCCGGCACACCGGTGACGTGACCGGCCCCCGCCTCTGATGGCGGGGGCCGGTTTTTCGATCGTGGGGCGGGGCGTCACCGTGGGGGCGTGCGGTGTGCGACAATGGGCGAAGTGCGTTGGTGTTCGCTCCGCGATTTCCATAACGACGTCGAACGCTGAACGCCTCGCACGGGAATGAACTTTCAATCGAACATTTCAATCGAACACCGTCGCCGTTCGCCGGCCCCCGGTCCAGCCGTTGTTTCCGCTGGTCTGCGTGTTGGGCCCGATGGCGTGAGGAGAACCGCATATCGTGCTGAATTTCAGCGAAAATACTGTTGCCCGGGCCCGGGAATTCGATCGTGGCGCCGCTCCGGAGAAGATTCGCGTGCATGCTTTCGCGAAGGCTTTGGACATGTCGTCGCGTGAGCTCATCGACATGCTGGCCGGGATGGATGTCGCCGTGAAGTCGGCGTCGTCGACCGTGCCGTCGGAGGTGCGCAACCGCGTGCTGGACACGGTGGTGGGCACCGCCGGTTCGCTTGCCGACGACTCCGCCCCGGCGTCCGCCCCGGAGCGGGCGGCCGACACCTCCGATGAGTCGGCAGCGGAGAAGGATTCCGGTAAGGCGCCCGCGATGGCCGCCGATTCCGCCGAGGAGAAGCCCGCCAAGAAGGCGGCCAAGAAGGCCGCGAAGAAGTCCGCCAAGAAGGCGGCGAAGAAGTCGACGAAGAAGTCCGCCGGGAAGAGCTCCCGGAAGGCCGCGGAGGAACAGGCCCCGAAGGCCGCCAAGACCGCCGATGAGCCGGTCGCCGACGCCGATGAAGCGAAGGGCGCCCCGGCACAGACCGAGATCGCCGTGGACGCCGCGGTGGACGCTCCCGAGACGGACGCCGTCGCTGCCGCCGATGCTGCTGTCGACGCTGCAACCGACGCCAACGCTGCCGACACCGATGCCACGGCCGATTCGGATTCCGCCGAGGCCCCGCGCACGGCCACCCGCCGCCGCAGCTCCCGTCGCGTCGCCCGCAAGGCGCAGACCCCGAAGAAGGCGGGGCCGGGCGCAGACCAGGCCCCGACCGAGGCCGCCGGCAAGGCCGCGATGGAGAAGATCGACGCCGAAGCCGCCGAAGCCGCCGAGGCCGCCCGTGCCGCGGACGCCGCCGATGATTCCGCCGACGCCGACGAGCTGCCGGGCGCGAAGACCGCCACTCGCAAGCGTTCCTCCCGGAAAGTGACCCGCAAGAGCCACGCGCCGGAGCCGACCGCTTCCGAATCCGCCGAGTCCACCGACGCTGTCGACGCCGCCGACACCGCTCCGGCCGCGACCGCCGACGTTGCCGCTGATGCCTCCGTCTCCACCGATTCCGACGACGAGGTCATGCCGCCGGTCACCCCGCCGCCGGCGGAGCCCGCCTACGCCATGCCGCTGTTCATGGCGCCGGACCCCGCGGCCGCCGTGGCGGCCCCGGTCGCCGACGACGCTTCCGCCGACGAGGACCTGGACGACACCGCCGCCGACCGCGACGATGATGACGATTCGGACGATGGCCAGGACGTCGGCAAGCGGAATGACCGCGTGCGGCGCCGCCGCCGCGGACGTGGTCGAGGCCGGGGACGCGGCGCGCAGGGTGACGACGCCCAGGGCGCCGACGAAGCGCGCGACGAGCGCGACGAGTCCGGTGACTCCCGCGGCGAAGATTCCCGCGACGCCGACGGCACGAAGGCCGACGCCGACGAGGACAAGCCGGAGGTGCCGGTCGTCGACGAGCCGGTGGCCATCCGCGGCTCCACCCGCCTGGAGGCGGCGCGCCGCCGCCGCGTCGACCGCCGCGAGCAGTCCCGCAAGCGCCACGTCATCTCCGAGGCCGAGTTCCTGGCGCGCCGCGAATCCGTCGAGCGCACCATGGTCGTCCGCGAACGCGAGCGCACCGACCACCACGGTTGGGTGACGCAGGTCGGCGTGCTGGAGGATGACCTGCTCGTCGAGCATTTCGTCACCTCCGACACGCAGACGTCCATCATCGGCGACGTGTACCTCGGCCGCGTGCAGAACGTGCTGCCGAGCATGGAGGCCGCGTTCATCGACATCGGCACCGACCGCAACGGCGTGCTGTACTCCGCCGACATCAACTGGCGCGCAATGAAGATGAACGGCCGCTCGCGCCGCATCGAGCACGCGCTGAAGGCCGGCGACCAGGTGCTGGTCCAGGCCACCAAGGACCCCATCGGCCACAAGGGCGCGCGCCTGTCCATGCAGATTTCGCTGGCCGGCCGCTTCCTCGTGTACGTCCCCGGCGGCAATTCGGCGGGCATCTCCCGCAAGCTGCCGGAGCCGGAGCGCAAGCGCCTGAAGGAGATTCTGAAGGAGGTCACGCCGCAGGGGTCGGGCACCATCATCCGCACCGCCGCGGAGGGCGTGCCCAAGGAGGCCATCGCCGCCGACGTCGACCGCCTGGAGAAGACCTGGCAGGAGATCGACAAGCGCGCCAAAGAGGCCAAGGCCCGCAAGGGCGCGAAGCCGCTGACCATGTACGAAGAGCCGAACATGCTGGTCAAGGTTGTTCGCGACCTGTTCAACGAGGACTTCACCCGCCTCGTCGTCGAGGGCCGCAAGGCGTGGGACATCGTCCGCGGCTACGTCGACGAGGTCGCCCCCGACCTGGCCGACCGCCTGCAGCGCTACAACCCCGAGCAGCACGGCAACGCCGACGTCTTCGAGCATTTCCGAATCGACGAGCAGCTGGCGAAGGCGCTGGACCGCAAGGTGTGGCTGCCGTCGGGCGGCACGCTCATCATCGAGCGCACCGAGGCGATGACCGTCGTCGACGTCAACACCGGCAAGTTCACCGGCGCCGGCGGCAACCTCGAGGAGACCGTCACCCGCAATAACCTGGAGGCGGCCGAGGAGATCGTCCGCCAGATGCGCCTGCGTGACCTGGGCGGCATGATCGTCGTCGACTTCATCGACATGGTCCTGCCCGAAAATCAGGATCTGGTGCTGCGCCGCCTGAAGGAGGCGCTGGGCCGCGACCGCACCCGCCACGAGGTGTCCGAGGTGACGTCGCTGGGCCTGGTCCAGATGACCCGCAAGCGCCTGGGAACCGGCCTGCTGGAGACCTTCTCCACCACGTGCGAGGCGTGCGACGGCCGCGGGCTGATCCTGCACACCGACCCGGTGGATCACGAGGCGGAGCAGCAGCGCCGCAAGCGCGGCGACCAGCGCCGCCGCCAGCAGCCGCCGAAGCCGCACCCCGCGGCCAAGGGCCTGCACAAGGATGAGGTCGCCGACGAGTCCGCCGACGCCGGCGCCAAGGACACCGGCCGCGACGATTCCCGGGACGGCCGGGACGCCAAGGATTCGGACGATTCGCGCCAGGATTCGCGCGGCGGTTCGCGCCGCCGCCGTCGTGGCCGCGGCCGCGACGAGCGTTCCGACGACCGCCGCGACGACCGCGACCAGCGTCCGGGCGACCGCCGCGACGTCCACCGCG
>DUOR01000149.1 GCA_012838715.1 Actinomycetales bacterium | reverse complement strand
GCTGCGCCGCGGCCAGAAGGGCGCGCGGCCGGGTTCGGGGCCTGCGGTCATGGTGGCAAGGGTACCGCCGGCGCGGGCCGCCGGGCCGGGTCAGGCGGGGATCACAGGCCGGGGTAGCCGCCCCCGGCGATCTTCTCCATCGCGGTGAGCAGCACGCGCTCCTGCGTCAGGCGGGCGACGACCTGCACGGGCACCCCGGTGACCGGCTCGACGACGACGCCGGCCGGGAAGCCGAGCAGGTTCCACACGGACACGAACGGCGCGTAGCGCATGTTCACGGCCATGTTCACCGACCAGGGGCGCTTGTGCCACGGGCCCGTCTTCGGCGGGTCGGTGGCCAGCGCCGGGGTGATCAGGACGTTGTCGCCCGGCAGGAACTTCTCCATCTTCGAGCGGGCGCGCACGACCTGGCGGTCGGAGATGCTCCAGCGCATCGACCGGCCGATGCGGGCGTGGACGCGGTTGCGCCACTCCAGGTGGTCGGGCAGCCCCTCGTCGCGGAGGGAGTCGGCGACGCCGGCGGTCCAGCGGGCCAGCATCGGCAGCGGGTTCAGGGGGTACGGGGCCTTCGCCTCACGAACCTCGGTGCCCGCGTCCCGGAAGATGGCCGCCGCCTGTCGCGCCGCCTCCAGCCACTCGCCCTTGGCGCCCATGCCCGCCACCGGCGAGGACAGGTCCAGGGTGACGCCGAAGCCGGCGGGCAGCGGGGCGTCGACCGCGTCGACGTGGCCGCGGGTGAGCTCGCGCATGATGATCGACAGATCCTGATTGTCCTGCGCCATCACGCCCTGGACGGCCATGCCGGACCAGTTGTTGCCGCCGACGTCGCCCGGCACGATGCCCGGGGTGGCCTTGATCGTCGACAACTTGCACGCGGCCGCCGGGATGCGCAGCGAACCCATGCCGTCGTTGCCCTGCGCGAAGGGCACCATGCCCGCCGCCACCGCCGCGGCGGCGCCTCCCGACGAGCCGCCCGGCGTCCGGCCGGGGCGCACCGGGTTCTGGACCACGCGCGTCGGGGTGTCGGTGATGCCCCACGTGCAGAACTGCGGCTGGGCGGTCGTGCCCACCGGAATCGCGCCGGCCTCGACGAGGCGCTGCACCACGGGGTTGTCGCGGGAGGTGTTGTCCTTCAGCGCGAAGGGGACGCCGGCCAGCGCCAGGTCGGCCAGGTCATCGCGGTCGGCGAGGGCCTCGGCGTCGGACAGCGCACTCTCCGCCCACACCTCGGTGAAGGCGCGGACCTCACCGTCCAGCTTCCCGATGCGATCGAGGGAATCGCGCACCGTGTCGACGGGGCTCAACTCCCCGCGGCGAACTCGGTCGGCGGTCTCCCGCACGGTCTGCTGGGGAATCGGCTTCATCTCGCGCATCGGGGGCTCCTCGAATCAGGTTGTTCCTGACCGCCACCGTAGACGAATTCATTTCGCCGCCGATGGCTTTCGGGCACACTCCCCCGGAGCCCCGCCGGGCGCGTGACGTGCGGCGGGCCGCCTACCCGATGCCGCGCAGCGCGCCTACCCGATGCCGCGCAGCGCGGTGGCCATCTCGTCGGCCGCGGCGCGCGCCGGGAGCAGTGGCGCGTCGATGGACAGCAGCGCGAACGTCAGGACGTTGCCGCCCTCGGTGACCAGGTACCCGGCCAGCGCCGAGGACCCGTCGAGGGTGCCGGTTTTCGCGCGCACCCAGCCGGCGCCCTCCGACCCGGAGTAGCGGCCCGTCAATGTCCCGGAGACCCCCGCCACCGGCAGGGTGTCCAGCAGCGGCCGCAACGCCTCGACCGTCGGGCGCAGCGGATCCTGCTCCGGCAGCGTCTCCAGGGGGCGGGCGGCGGCGCCGAGCACCGTGGTCAGGTGCGCCGGCGACAGGCGGTTGTCCACGCTCAGCCCGCTCGAGTCGGCGAGCACGGCGGCGCGGTCGCCCTCGCCGGTGAGCTGCAGCCCATGCTCGGCCAGGGTGTCCCGCACGGCGGCGGCCGCCCCGCGGAACGTCGGCTGCCCTCCGCGCGCCATGGCCACCTCGCGGGCCAGGGACTCGGCGAGCACGTTGTCGGACTCGGTCATCATCTGGCGGACCCGCTCGATGAGCGGCGCCGAGCGCACGGTCGCCACGACCTCCGGCTGTCCGGTGAAACGGGACCCCGTGCCGTCGGAAAGCACCTCCACCGTGCCCGCGCCGACGGCGTCGGCCAGCGCCCGCCCGGCGCCCGCGGCCGGCGAATCGGTGCGCGGCGCATCCTCCCGGTCGAGGGAGAGGCGCGCTCCGTCGACCATGACCGGCTCCACCGGCGCGATGTACCCGGCGCCGATGCCGGACCGGTCCCACGTGGAGTGGAAGGTCTCGCCGAACAGCGAGGCGTCGACGTACACGGTGCCCACCGCGGCGCCCTCCGCCGTGCCCGTGGCCTCCCGGACCTGGCGGGCCAGGTCGTCGATGCTGGCGGCACCGTCGTAGAAACCGTCGCCGGAGCGGCTCAGCGTCGGGTCGCCCGCGCCGACGAGCACCACGGAATCCTCGCCGGGGTAGCGCAGGACCTTCGTCTCCACCCGCGCGCCATGATCGAGTTCGAGCAGCGCCGCCGCGCCGGTGAGGATCTTCATCGACGACGCCGGCAGCGCCGCAACCGCCTCATCCTTGCCCCACAGCGACTCCCCCGTCGCCGCCGCGGACACCACGCCGTGCAGGTCGCCCAGGGCGGGGTTCGACGACATCGAGTCCATCACCCGGCGCACCTCGGCGGCCAGCTCCGGGCCAGTCGCCCCCTCCGCCGCGCCGACGCCGCCCGCCGGGGTCAGCGGCGATTCCACCCCCCGCACTTCCGGGGCCTCCGCCACGATGACGTTCTCGCGGTTGTACGCGATGCCCGCCACCACAATCATGACGACCACGACGGCGAAAACGACGACGGCGGACAACCACCCGACGATGCGGCTCACGACACTCCTGACCCCTGGCACGACTACGATGGATCCACTGTAAGCGCCGCACCCGGCCATCGCCCGACCAGGCGTGGCCGACAGCGGTCCGGCAGCACGCCGAAAATACCGCCCACCACCGACGAGGCCGGCCGGAACGCCGGCAGAGGAGCACCCCAGTCGTGAACACCGAAGTCATCATCGAGGTCCCGAAGGGCCACCGGAACAAGTACGAGATCGATCACGCCACCGGCCGCGTCCACCTCGACCGCTACCTCTTCACCCCGATGGCTTACCCCGCCGACTACGGCTACATCGAGAACACCCTCGGCGAGGACGGCGACCCGATGGACGCCCTCGTGGTCATCCCCGAGCCCGTGTTCCCGGGCGTCGTCGTGCACGCCCGCATCGTCGGCGTGTTCAAGATGACCGACGAGGCCGGCGGCGACGACAAGCTCCTCTGCGTCCTCGATGACCCGCGCTTCGAGGATTTCCAGGAGCTCGACGACATCTCGCAGTTCACCCGCGACGAGATCGAGCACTTCTTCGTCCACTACAAGGACCTGGAGCCCGGCAAGGAAGTCAAGGCCGCCGGCTGGGGCAGCCGCGAGGACGCCGAGCGCATCTACCAGGAGTCGATCGAGCGCTTCAAGAAGTAGGCCGACGCGCTTCAGGCCGCGCTTGCCGTGCTTCAAGGCACGCTTTCCGCACGCTTTCCGCGCGCTTTCCGACGCCCATGCCCCGGGGTTCGCCCCGGCATGGGCGTCTTTTTCGTTCCGCGCACTACCCCCGGGGGTATGGACGGGAATCCACCCGCACCCCTCCGGAATAATCCCCCCTGGGGTATCGTTGGAAGAGTCGGCAATCATCCGGGGACGCACGCGGCGTCCCGCGCCGCCGCCCCGGACCCCGCCCGGCACCACCGCCCCACCCCGAAAGGACACCACGACATGGATCGCCTCGCCATCGGTGACGTTTTCAAGGAAGCCTGGAAGACCCAGGCCTCGCAGACCCAGGCCATCTGGAAGAAGGCCGAGGAGCTCGGGGTCGGCCGTGACCTCATCGAGCTGGTCTACGTCCGCGCCTCCCAGATCAACGGCTGCGCCTTCTGCCTGGACGTCCACGTCCGCGAGGGCCTCAAGGCCGGCCTGAACACCCTGAAGCTGTCCGTGACCCCGGCCTGGCGCGACGCCGGCGACGTGTACGACGACACCGAGCGCGCCGCCCTCGCCATCGCCGAGATCGCCACCGACCCGGCCAAGGCGCACGCCAACGTCGACGAGTACAACGAGGCCCGCGAGGTCCTGGGCGACGACGTCGCCTCCCTGCTGTCCTGGGCGACCATCTGCATCAACGGCTGGAACCGCATGCACGCCCTCAGCCACACCCCCGTCGAGGGCAAGTAGCTTTCCGACGTTCCCCGGGCCGCGACCCGGGTGAAGACGCCGAAAACCGGCCCGGGATTGCCCCGGGCCGGTTTCCTTTTTGGGCCGGCGGCCGTTCCCTTCGCCGGCGGTGGCGCCGGCATGGCCGACCACGTCGTCGGCGCGGCCGATCTCGGCACCGGCGTGCGCGACCGCGGCGCCGGCGTGCGCCTAGGTCAGACGGATGCCCGATTCACCGTCGAAGATGTGCGCCTGATTGCCGTCCGGCACCACCCGGGCGCCGCCACCGGCGGCGAACCCGTGGCCGCGGGCCGTG
>DUOR01000148.1 GCA_012838715.1 Actinomycetales bacterium | reverse complement strand
GCGGGGCGGCCGCCGACGGAGTGGCCGCCGAGGTGACCGGCGGGGCGGCCGTCATCGGGGCACCCGGCGCCACAGGGGGCGCGGGACGAAACGGGCGACGCGGGCGAGGACGCCGAGTTTGGCGGGAATCCACACGTCGGCCTTGCGGCCGTCGAGTGCGGTGACCGCGGCCTGCGCGACCTGGTCCGGCGTGGACGACAGCGGCGCCGGCTTCATGCCGACGGTCATTCGCCCCACGACGAACCCCGGCCGCGCGATGGTGACCTGCACCGGCCCGCCGTGCAGGCGATCCTGCAGGCCCTGGAGGAACCCGTCGAGGCCGGCCTTCGCCGCGCCGTACACGTAGTTCGGGCGGCGCACCCGCGCGCCCGCAATCGAGGAGAACGCGAGGATGCGGCCCGCGACGCCATCGCGCACGGGCAGCTCGCCGGAGGCGGCGTCCGCCTCCATCCGGGCGACGAGGTCCGTCACAATCGCGGCGTGCGCCGTGAAGTCGGTGTGGATGACCGACGCCGCCGCCTGCCCGGACCGCTCCCCCTCCCCCTGGTCGCCGAGGATGCCGAAGGCTATGACCGCCGTATCCACCGGACCGTTCGCCCACGCGGCGTCGAGGACGTCGCCGTGCGAGCCGATGTCGTCGGCGTTGAAATGCACCCGGTGGACGGCGGTCGCGCCGGAATCGACGAGCCGCTTCGCCACCGGGTCGAGCGCCTCCATGCGCCGCGCGGCGAGCGTCACCACATTGTGGTTCGCCAGCCGCGCCGCCACCTCGCCGCCGATTTCGCTGGTGCCGCCCAGGATGAGCACGTGCCCCATCGTCAGTTACGCCCTTCTTCGCCGTTGTTGCCGTCGCCGCCCGCGCTTTCCGACGCGGTGCCGGCGCGCCCGCCCGCGCTTTCCGACGCGGTGCCGGCGATCAGTTCGTGCGGCCCCTTGTTCAGGGATTCGGCACCATCATCGGTGACGACGACGATGTCTTCGAGCCGCATGCCGAACTCCCCCTCGAAGTAGAGGCCCGGCTCCACCGAGAAGGCCATGCCCGGTTCGAGTTCGAGGTCGTTGCCGGTCATGATGAACGGCTCCTCGTGCAGCGACAGGCCGATGCCGTGGCCGGTGCGGTGGATGAACTTGCCGCCGTAGCCGGCGTCCTCGATGACCTTCCGGGCGGTGTCGTCGATGGATGCCGCGGTGACGCCGGGGCGCACCGCCGCGACCGCCGCCTCCTGCGCCTTCCGCAGCACCTCCCAGGCTTCGGTGGCGGCCCGCGGTGCGCCGCCGTCGCCGACGACGTAGGTGCGCGTGCAATCCGAGTGGTAGCCCACTCCCCAGGTGCCGCCGATGTCGACGACGACCACCTCGCCGTCGGAAAGCACCCGGTCGGAGTGCGCGTGGTGCGGGTTCGCGCCGTTGGGGCCGCTGCCGACGATGACGAAATCCACCGCCGAATGGCCCTCGGCGATGATGGCGGCCTCGAGGTCCGCGGCGACGTCCGCCTCGGTGCGCCCGGCGCGCAACAGCGAGGGCACCCGGGCGTGGACGCGGTCGATGGCGGCGGCTGCGTCGCGGAGCTGGGCGATTTCCTCGGCGTCCTTGCGCATGAACAGCTCCCGCAGCGTCTCCGACGCCAGCACCGGGGTGGCGCGTGTGTTCCACAGGATGGGCAGGAGGTGGTCGGCGGTCAGCGAGGACCCGACGCCGATGACCGCGCCCGCCAGCCCCGTGTCCGGCACCGGCGGCGGCAGCGGCAGCCCCAGCGCGTCGGCGACCAGCTCGTGCGGGTCCTGGCCGTCCTCCCACAACTGCACGTCGACGTCCAGCGCGGGCACCGCCGACGCCGGGAGATCGCCGCGCTCCACCGCCGGCAGCACCAGCGTGGGAATGCCCGACCGCGGCACCACCAGCGCGGTCAGCCGCTCATGCGAGGACACCCGCGAACCGATGAGGTACTCCAGCTCCGGCCCCGTGCCGAACACGAGCCCCCACAGACCCTGCCGCAGCGCCAGGTCCGCGGCGTGGGCGAGGCGCCCGGCGTAGACGGACGCCGGGAAGATGGTGCCGCTCCCGCCGCCGTCGGTGTTCGGGGAATTCGATTCAGTCATGTGCCCCAGGTTATCCCCCGGCCCGGATTGGCGAATGTCGGGATTGCGTGTCGGGATCACGCGTCGGGGATCGCGTGGCGGTGATTGCGCCAAAGCCCGGCGCGCCCCCGTCTCCGGGGCTATGTTTGGCCCATGAATTACCGCCCCGATTTGGTCACCCGCATCACCGCCCTCGCCGGTCGCGCGATTATGGCGCAGCCCCTGCCGTTGCTGCGGCTCATCGGCCGACCGCCGAGGAACCGCGATGGCGCCCGGCTCGACGCCGACGCCGCGGTGTCGCTGCAGCTGCTGAAGGTGGTCGGGGGCGGCGGCATCGCGGACCTGAGCGTCGAGGAGTCGCGGAAGGAGCTCGAGCACAGCGCGTACCTGGCGTCGGGGCCGCTGCCGGACATCGCCATGCAGGACGAGGTCATCGCCGACGTGCCGGTGCGCCGCTACGGCACGTGGGACGCCGGCGACGCCCCCGTCGTCATGTTCCTCCACGGCGGGGGGTGGGTGCAGGGCAGCCTCAATTCGCACGACGCACCGTGCGCGTACCTGGCCAAGGCCACCGGCGTGCAGGTCGTGTCCGTCGACTACCGGCTCGCCCCCGAGCACGTGTTCCCCGCGGGCCTCGACGACGCGATGGCCGTCTACCGGGGCCTGCTCGAGGAGGGGCCGGGCCGCAAGGTCGTCGTCATGGGCGATTCCGCGGGCGGCAACATGACCGCCGCGCTGTGCCTGCGCGCCCGCGACGAGGGCCTGCCGCAGCCGGTGCTGCAGGGGCTGCTCGTGCCGGCGACGAACCTGGTGCCGCAGTTCCGCCTCAACGAGCGCACCGCGTCGAACCTCGAGTTCGCCGAGGGGTACTTCCTCACCGCCGCCGAGATGATCACCTACGCGGAGCTGTACCTAGGCCCCGGCGACGACGCGGAGGTCAACGCCGAGCGCGCCGCCCACCCGTGGGTGTCCCCCTTGCTTGCCGACGACCACAGCGGCCTCGCCCCCGCATACCTCGCCGTCGGCGGATTCGACCCGTTGCGGGACGAAGGCCTCGCATACGGCGAGAAGCTCCGGGAAGCCGGCGTCCCCGTGGCACTGCGGCGCCACGACGGCATGGTGCACCCCTTCATCAACTCGCCCGGCCTGTGGCGTTCGTCGCGCCGGGCGCTCGACGACCTCGCCGGCGCCGTCCGGCTCGCCGTCGCGGAATAGCGGCGCCCGGGCCCCGCCGCGCAGGCGCCCGGCCCCGTCGCCGGGAGCGCGCCG
>DUOR01000147.1 GCA_012838715.1 Actinomycetales bacterium | reverse complement strand
CGGGAACGCGGCGGCGACGTAGTAGACCTTGTCCGACGGGTCGGTGAGCTTCAGGATGAGCATGTGCTCGGCCATCCAGCCCTCTTCCTTGGCCATGACGGAGGCGATACGCAGGGCGTAGCACTTCTTGGCCAGGATGGCGTTGCCGCCGTAACCGGAGCCGTAGGACCAAATCTCCTTGGTCTCCGGGAACTGGGTGATGTACTTCTCGTCGTTGCACGGCCAGGTGGAGTCTTCCTCACCCTCGGCCAGCGGGGCGCCGACGGAGTGCAGCGCGTGCACGAATTCGCCGTCCTTGCCGATCTTGTCCAGGGCATCCTGGCCCATGCGGGTCATGATGCGCATGGAGAGCACGACGTACTCGGAGTCGGTGAGCTGGACGCCCAGCTTCGGCGACGGGTCGTCGATGGGGCCCATGCAGAACGGGACGACGAACATGGTGCGGCCCTTCATGGAACCGCGGTAGTGCTCGGTCATCTCGGCCTTCATCTTGGCCGGGTCGGCCCAGTTGTTGGTCGGGCCGGCGTCCTCCTCCTTCTCGGAGCAGATGAAGGTGCGGGACTCGACGCGCGCGACGTCAGCCGGGTTGGAGCGGGCCAGGAACGAGTTCGGGCGCTTCTCCTCGTTGAGCTTGATGAAGGTGCCCTTGTCGACCAGATCCTGCGAGAGTCGATCCCACTCTTCCTGGGAGCCGTCGGCGAAGACGACCTTGTCCGGCGTGGTGAGCTCGGCGACTTCGGCGATCCAGCGCAGCAGCTCGGCGTTCTCGGTCGGGGCCTGGCCTTCCAGGCCCGGGATGGAAGTATCGGACATCTGTACTCCTGACTATTCGTTTCGCGTCTCGGTATCAGGCTACCGGTGGAACCGGAAACTCGCCGCCGGGGCAAATGAGAGGAACCCCACAGGGCAAAACAACCCGCGGATCAGGCCCATCGCCCATGTTCGCGGAGCTCCCAGGCGGTCGCGTCCCATGTTGCGGGCGTCCGCGACACCTCTTCCCGGGGCATTTCCACCCCCACCGGGTCACCCCCGAAGGGAACTGACGCGTCGTCGGCAAGTCCGTGCAGGGAGTCCCCCGGCAGGCACACATCCGTTCGCGTGGAGGGGATTTCGCCGTCGGCGCGCCAGGTCTCCCAGGTGCCGTCGAAAAGCACGGTGGTGACGTGGTCGACCGTCCCGTCGCCGTCGACGTCGGTGAAGATGCTCAGCCCGCGGTCGTCGGCGAGGGTGACCGAGTCGGCGATGCCGTCGGAGTCGGTGTCGGCGGTGCCGGCGCCGAGGTCGAAGAGTTCGCCCCCTATGTCGATGACCATGCCGGTCCCCGCGTCGCCGTTCGCGAGGGTGGCGGCGTCGCCGAGCCCGCAGACGACGTCGGGGCCGACCGGGGTCGCGTTACCGTGCGCGGCGCCCGCTCCCGTCGTCGGCGCGTCACCGTAGAAGTCCCCGCCGAAGGTGCCGCCGCCGAAGGCGTCGCCCAGGTTTCCGCCGGATGCGTCCATGTTTTCCCGTCCTTTTCGTGCCGTGGTCCGTCGTTCGTCGTAGGTGGGTGCGGTCGTGGTGTGGCAGTAGTGCGGCAGTAGTGCGGTCGCGGCCCGCGCGGGGTCAGTCGCCGCCCGCGCGGGGTCAGTCGCCG
>DUOR01000146.1 GCA_012838715.1 Actinomycetales bacterium | reverse complement strand
CGTCGACCGTGATTCCGTCACGTTGCACGTGCTTCGCGACGGCAGTTCGGTCGGCTTCATCAACTGGTACGGCATCCACCCCACGACGTTCGGCCCGGAGCACACCATCGTCTCGGGCGACAACAAGGGTTATGCGGCGTGGCTCGCCGAGAACCGGGCGGTGCCGCTGCCGGGCGGCGGCATTGATGCGCGGCACCGGTGGGTGGACATGCGGTCGGTCAACGTCGACGGCCGGTTCACCCCGGACGGCAATCCGGGGTCGACGGGGCCGGCGATTCTGGGCGCGGCGTTCGCGGCGTCGTCGCAGGAGGACGGCGGCGGTGAGCCGTTGCTCGGCTTCAACGAGGGGTCCCGCGGCGGCACGCCGTGGGTGCAGCAGGTCAATCAGGTGGTGGTGCCGGCGTCGGCGTCGGCCATCCACGGGTCGAAGGAGAACCTGCTGCCCGTGGGGTACATCCCGGGCCTCGTGCAGCAGACGCACGTGTTCCACCTGCACCGCATCGGCGGCATCGTCATCGCGTCGCTGGCGTTCGAGCCGACGGTCGTCGCGGGCCTGCGCATGCGCCGCGCCATCGCGGAGGCGTTGGGGGTGGACGTGGAGACGGTCATCGTGCAGGGCTACGTCTCGGGCTACGGGCACTACATCACCACGCCGGAGGAGTACGAGCACCAGGATTACGAGGGCGGCGCCACCATCTTCGGCCGCCTCACCCTGCCCGCGGCGACCCAGATTTTCGATGGCCTCGCCACCGCCCTGGCCTCCGGCGTGCCCGTCGACCCGGGTGCCGCGGAGGGTGACCTCACCGGCCGCATCCCCGCCTCGCCGATGGGCAACCCCTTCGTCGACGTGGCGCCGTTGGGCAGGAACTTCGGCGACGTCCTTTCGCTTCCCGACGGGCCGGTCGCGGCGGGCACGGCCATCGCCGTCGCATTCGTCGGCGCCAACCCGAACTCCGACCTGCGCCACGAGTCGGGGTTCCTGTCGGTGGAGAAGGCCGACGGCACCCGCATCGCGGACGATTCCCACGAGGCGACGGTCATCGAGTTCGCGAAGGACGGCGCCGCCACGACCACCACCGTCACCTGGGACTCCTCGGGGGCGGAACCCGGCGAGTACGTCGTGCGCCTGCGCGGCGCCTCCCGCGGGATCACCGGCGACCTGACACCCTTCGAAGGCGAGGCGCGGGTCACCGTCGGGTAGCGGTGCCGCCGGCGGCCGGAGCCCGGTCGGTGGTGTTCGGTCGTTTTCGGCGTTGCGGTGTCGCGGGTGGGCCCCCGGCGATTTAGGCTGGGAAACCTCATTGACAGGTGAAGGAGAACCCCATGACCGACGACAAGGGCCGTCCGGACGACGGCGACATCAGCGGCGGCGATAACCGAGACTCCGGCGACGCCGGAGCGTTCGGCCAGGGCCCCCGGGAACCGGGGCAGTTCGGGCATCCGGGTTACGGCCAGGGTTATGGCCAGGCCCCCGGTGGCCAGGACCAGTACGGCCAGGGCTACGGCCAGGGCCCCGATGGCCAGGGCCAGTACGGGCAGGGCTACGGCCAGGGCCAGTACGGTCAGACCGCCGGTGGCCAGGGCTACCAGGCGTACCCGGGCAACCAGGGTTACCAGGGCTACCAGGGTCAGCAGCAGTACGGCGGCTACCCGGGCCAGGGCCAGGGTCCGGGCCAGTGGGGCCAGCAGGCCTTCGGTGACCCGGGGGCGGGCGTCGCCCAGCCGGGCGGTGAACTTCCGCCGACGTCGCCGGTGATGTCGGGCCCCACGAAGTTCGACATCACCCGGCCGTTGACCATCGGATTCAAGCGGGTCAACGCGAACGTCGGGTCGTGGCTCGGTTTCGCTGCCGCCGCGATTGGCGTCATCGTGCTGGTCATGGTCATTCTGTTCGGCGTCGTCTTCGGCGGGATGTTCGCCAGTCTCTCGGACTTCGATCCGGCGACGGGCACCTCTCCGAATGCCGGGGGACTCGTGGCGGCCTTCACCGCATTGGCGCTGATGTACCCGATCCTGTTCGCCATCATGTTCCTGATGATGGTGTTCTCGTACCGCGGCGCGTTCGAGGAGGTCGACGGCCGCCAGCCCGCGTTCGGCACCTTCTTCCGCATCACCCGCTGGGGTTCGCTGATCGGCGTCTGGATTCTGTCCGGTCTCGTCGCGCTGGCCGCGATGATTCCCGGGTACGCGGTGCTGTTCCTCGGCGCCGGCATGGCCACCCGGTCGGAGGGCGCGGGCATGGCGCTGGTCTTCCTGGGGTACTTCGTCGTTATCGCGGGCGTGCTGTTCGTCGCCCCGATCACCATGCTGATGCCGTTGCTGGTCATGGACGGCCGGGCCCGGCCGACGGAGGCCCCCGCGGTTGCGTGGGGCCTGGTGAAGGGCCGGTTCTGGCCGGTGCTCGGCGCGATGCTGCTGGCCAATCTCGTGGGGTCGGCCGGCACGTTCCTCTGCTACATCGGCGCGATTTACACGATGCCGATTTCGATGGTCGCCTACGTCGACATTTACCGTCAGCTGGTCGGCGGCCGCCGCCCGGTGCCGATGCCGTAGGGCCTCGACCGTCCGCGGCACACTCCCGGGAAAGCGGCACGTGCCCGGGGCAGCGGTGCACCGGAAAGCACGAAAACGGCGGGTAACCCGAGAAGGGTTACCCGCCGTTCACCTTGGGGACACATTCGGGCTATGTGTATAGGCAATGATGGCGCCGACCCGGGCCGTGGGTTCACCGACCACGGCCCTTGCCGCATGTTGACCAGGAAGAACCCCCGACAGTGAACCCCAGCATCCTTCGCCGCCGAGGCCGCGCGACCGCCATCCTGACCACCGCTTTCGTTGCCCTGCCGTTCGCCCCCGCGGCAATCGCCCAGCCCATCGACGTCCCGGGGCTCCCGGGGCTCCCGGGCATCGGCGAGGCCGCGGCCCCCGGCCTGGGTGACGCGCTCGAGCCCGGCATTAACGCCGCCGTCGGCGCGAACGACGCCATCGCGGGCGCCGTCAACTCGGCCCGCGCGACCGGCCTGCCGGAGGACGCCATCGACCCGGGCGTCGCCGACCGCATCATCCTCGCGCCGACCGCCGACGCCACCAGCGGCGTGACCGTCACCTTCCTCTCCGACGCTTCCTCGGCCTCCGTCGAGTACCGCGACGCCCAGGGTGCCGCGGGGTCCGTGGCCACCACCATCAAGGGCGCCGGCGCGTCGGCAAGCCACCACACGGCGACCATCGGCGGCCTGCAGCCGGGCACCGCGTACGAGTACCGCATCGTCGCAGGCGACGGCGCCGACCAGCGCACCGGCCAGTGGCGCACCTTCGCCACGGCGGCCGCGTCGGGCCCCATGGACATCATTTTCTGGGGCGACGCGCAGAACGGGCTTGCCGACGAGTGGGCCGCCAGCGCCCAGGCCGCCATCGCCGGCGTCCCGAACGCCTCGCTGATGCTGCAGTCGGGCGACATGATCGACCAGGCGCACTCCGACGAGGAGTGGGGCCAGTGGTACCGCTCCATGGGCGACGCCGCCGCGACCACCCCGCTGCTGACGGCCCTGGGCAACCACGAGCTGACCATCGACCCGGCCGCCACCGCGTTCCGCAGCCACTTCACGCACCCGGCCAACGGTCCGGCGTCGCTGAACAACTCGACGTACTACGTCGACCACCAGGGCGTGCGCATCATCACGCTGACCGCCAACGCGCTCTTCCTCGACGACCAGGCCGCGTTCCTGGAGGAGGCGCTGGCCGGCAACCCGCACGAGTGGTCGATGGTCATGTTCCACCAGCCGGTCCACAACGGCACCACCAACCGCAACGACACCACCTACGGCGAGGCGTTCACCGAAATCATCGAGCGCCACGACGTCGACCTGGTGCTCAACGGCCACGACCACACCTACGCCCGCGGCCACAAGACGGACAACGTCGTCGACGGCGTCAACACCGGCCCGGTCTACCTCGTGGCCACCGCCGGCTCGAAGTACTACCCGACGGCCGCCGAGAACCCGGCCTGGTCCGGGCAGGGCGCCGAGCGCGCCGTGTGGGCCTCGAACACCTCGTCCTACCAGCGCATCACCCTCGACGCCTGCACGATGGAGGTCACCTCCGTCATCACCACGCAGGGCGACGAACCCGTCACCTCTAACGGCGCCGCCGGCGCCGGCGACATCCTCGACGAGTTCACCATCGACAAGTGCGGCGACGGCAAGCAGGTCACCGACGGCAACTAGCGCCTTACCCGCGCACGAGAAAACCGCCGCACACCACCCGAAAATTTCGGGGGAGTGCGGCGGTTTTCCGCGTTACCGGGCAAAACCGGCGGCAAGGGGTGCGCTTAGCGCGCGGCCTCCACCTGGATGGTCTGGGCGACGGCCTGGACGACCGCGGCGACCTTGACGGCCTCCCACACCTGCTCCTTGGTCAGACCCTCCTCGCGGACGGTCTTGTCGTGGGCGACGGCGCAGTGCTCGCAGCCGTTGATGGTGGAGACGGCCAGCGACCACAGCTCGAAGTCGGCCTTCTCGACGCCCGGCTTGGAGATGATGTTCATGCGCAGGCCGAACTTGACCTGGGCGTAGTCGTCGCCGAGCCAGCCCTTGGCGCGGTAGGCGACGTTGTTCATCGCCATGACGGTGGCGGCGCCGAGCGCGGCCTCGAAGGCCTCGTCCGACAGGTGCTCCTTGGCCTCCTCGGAGATCTCCGAGAAGACGGTGTCATTGCGGGTGGCGGCGGCGGAGGCCAGCAGGGTGCCCCACAGCTGCTGCTCGCTCAGCTCGGTGGAGCGGGTCAGCGAACCGAGGTTCAGCTTCTGGTCCTTGGCGTACTCCGGGAGACCGGAACGAAGGTTGTCGATGCTCATGTATTACTTCAGCTCCTGCTTCAGGACGTCCATCTTGTCGATGTTCTTGGTCGGGTCGTTCTTCTGCCAGTTGCAGGCGCAGACCTCCTCCGACTGCAGGG
>DUOR01000145.1 GCA_012838715.1 Actinomycetales bacterium | reverse complement strand
CTCGCGCAGGGCGCCGGTGACGCCGTCGCAGTCGGTGTTGTCGGCGCGCCAGCCCCCGTCGACGCGGACGAGGGTGTTCGCCGAGCCGATGGCCTTCGCGCGGTCGGTCGCCGCATCGGCGAACTCGAGCGCTGCGAACTTGCCCGGCATGGTCACCGAGAAGCCCGCGTAGCTGTCGTCCGCGCCGCCGACGATGCCCGGCAGATCCTCGGCGGTGCACCGGAACCGTCCGTACTCCCAGTCGTCCAGGCCCGCGGCGGCGTAGCCCGCGTTGTGGATCGCCGGTGACAGCGAATGCTCCACCGGGTCCCCGAGGACCGCGGCGCGGTGCCGGATCATCGGTTGGAGTCCAGCACGCCGTTGGCGATGGACTCGGCGATGGCGGCCTCGTGCTCCTCGAAGGTGTTCGTGAACACGGTGCGGCCGTCGAGGTCGACGGTGACGAAGTACAGCCACTCGCCCTCCGCCGGGTTCTCCATCGCGAGGATGGCCTCCAGCGACGGCGACGCGATCGGCGTCTCCGGCAGCCCGTCCATGGCGTAGGTGTTCCACGCGGTGACGCGGGCGCGGTCCTCGTCGGTGGTGGCGACCTCCTGGTCCGGCAGGTCGTAGTTGACCGTCGAGTCGAACTGGATTCGCATCGGCTCGTCGAGGCGGTTCAGGATGACGCGGCCGACCTTGTCGAAGTCGCCGGCCGGCGCCTCCATCTGGATGAGCGACGCGGCGGTGATGAGGTCGTAGGGGCTCAGGCCGACGCGCTCGGCCGACGCCCGCAGGCCGGTGTCCTCGTAGCGCTGCGCGGATTCGCGGATGAGCTTGGACAGCACCTCCAGGGCGGAGCCCTGCGGGTTGAAGTGGTGCACGCCCGGGACGATGAGGCCCTCGATGCGGCGGGGGTCGTCGCCGCGGGCCGTGACCTCCTCGGCGGCCCAGTCCGGCACGCCGAGCGCCGCCAGGTCCGCGGTGCCCGCCGTCTGCTGCAGCTCCTCGACGCTGATGCACCCGTCCTCGCCCATGCAGGACGCCTCGGAGATGAGGGTGAAGATGCCCTTGCGCACGTCGTCGGAGGCCACGATGTGGGTGTCCATCAGGCGGCTGCCGGTGGGCAGGTCGACGGTGCCGGCCTGGTTCACGGGGTCGAGCAGCGCCTCGATGGCGGACTCGGCGGACATGCGCTGTTCCAGGCGGTAGAACCCGGGCTGCAGTTCCCCGGCGCGGGTGTGGCTGTTGGCGGCGCCCATGAACGCCTCCTCGGAGGCGACGACGTCCTCCTCGACGAGGCGGGTGGACAGATCGCTGAGGGAGGATCCCTGGGCCACCTCGACGACGACGACCTCGCCGTTGCCCTCGCCGGAGTAGTCGCCGGTGATGCCGCCGCGCATCCACGCGAAGGCGACGACGCCGATGATGCCGACGATGAGGAGGAACGACGTGACGTTGATGGCCATCGACGTCTGGCGTCGGCGGATGCGGCGGCGCTTGCCGTTGCGGGGCCGGGATCCTGCTGTCATCTCGTTCTCCTCGTAAGGGGCACGTCTAACCGAACTTGTTGATTGTTCCCCATTTAACCCCGAATTGTCACATTTACGTTACGACGCCACGCCGCTGGTCGAGCCACCATTGCAGAATCTCCACGGCCGCGGCCTGGTCGATCACGCCGCGCCCGGACTTCACGTCCACCCCCGCTTCGTGGAGCCGCGATTGCGCGAGGACCGTCGTCATGCGTTCGTCGGCCATCCGCAGCTCCACCGCGTCCCCCAGCCGGCGCTTCAGGCGAAACGCCACGTCGGCGGCTTTGCGTGCCGACGTGCCTGGTTCGCCGTCGAGCATCAGCGGCAGCCCGACGACTATTTCGACGACCCCGTACTCCTCGGCGAGCTCGACGAGCCGGTCGATGTCGGGCCCGTCGGGGCCCCTGCGGCCGGTGGCGCGGGCGATGGTCTCGACGGGGGTGGCCAGCAGTCCGTCCGGGTCGGAGACGGCCACGCCCACGCGGGCGTCGCCGACGTCGACGCCGAGGCGCCGCCCCCGTCCGGGGTCATCCG
>DUOR01000144.1 GCA_012838715.1 Actinomycetales bacterium | reverse complement strand
GGAGATCGGCGGCGCCGGGGGAGAGGTGATCGGGCTCGGGCAGGCCACCCTCGACCGTCCACCAGCCCCAGGCGACGCCGCCCTCGGGGTGCGCGTCGGGGACGAGGACGTGATGCCAGCCGGGGGCCGCGTCCCTCAGGACGATGGCGGCGCCCGCCCGCATCGCGGCGGCGGCGACCTCCGTGCCCGCCGGCAGCGCGGGCGCCTCGCCGGGGCCGGACATGACCAGCCGCACCGGCGGTTCGGCCGCCCGGTCCCACTCGCCTCCCTCGGTCACCGCGCGGACCAGGCGCAGCAGCGCGGGCTGGTCGACGGGCGCGTCAACGTCGATGACGTCGGGGACGACCGCGTCCATCAGCACCGCGCGGTGCGGGCCACCGGACGTGGCGAGGCCATCGAGCAGGTGGTCGTAGCCGACCTGCCCGGTCACCCACGCCCCCAACCACAGCGCGGTGTGCTGCGTGGGGGTCCACACCTGTTCGACGGCAACGCGTTCCATGCCGGACAGGGTAGTCCAGCCGGGGGCCGCCGATCCCATCCGCTAGCCTTGGTCGCCATGAGCTTCACCGACCCCTACCGCGGCCAGGACATTTTCGGCGGCGCCCGCGGCCATTCCCGCCGCACCGCCATGGTGGCGCCCGAGGTGCCCGCCGACGACGGCCTGGTGGTGGAGGTGCCCGCCGACGGCTTCGTCGGGGCGGTCGTCGGGGTGGAGAAGTCCACCTCGGGGGACCTGGTGAAGCTGGAGGACCGGCACGGGCGGACGCGCCTGTTCGCGATGCGGCCGCGCGGGTTCCTGCTCGACGGGAAGGTGGTCACCCTGGTCCGGCCGGCCCCGAAGCGTCGCGACCCGCGGCTGGACCGCTCCGCCTCCGGTTCGCGCCGCGTGGCCGACGTCGAGGCGAAAGTCGCCCTGCCCAGCCGGATCTGGGTGGAGGGCATCCACGACGCCGCCATCGTCGAACGCGTCTGGGGCCACGACCTCCGCGTCGAGGGCGTCGTCGTCGAGCACATCGAGGGCCTGGACAACCTGGCCGACCGCCTCGCCGAGTTCGGCCCCGGCCCCCGCCGCCGCGTCGGCGTCCTGGCCGACCACCTCGTCGAGGGCTCCAAGGAAACCCGCATGACGCAGCAGGTCGGCCCGCACGTCCTGGTCACCGGCCACCCCTACATCGACGTGTGGCAGGCCGTGAAGCCCGAGGCCGTGGGCATCCGCGCGTGGCCCGAGGTGCCCTACGGCGAGGACTGGAAGACCGGCGTATGCGACCGCCTCGGCTGGGGCGACCCCCGCGACGGCTGGCGCCGCGTCTACGGGGCCGTCAACTCCTTCCGCGACCTCGAGCACCACCTCATCGGCGCCGTCGAGACCCTCGTCGACTTCGTCACCGAACCCCACCTGGGGCACTGACGCGCGGGGCCGCACCCGCTTCCCGACGCCGCCCGCACCGTGGCCCGGTGAGTTGCGGCGGATCGCCGCGGCATGATCCGTCGGCAAGTGAATGAAGTTAATGCAGTGTGGCGGCTCGGCGTTTCACCGACGGGCGCAATCCGGGGCCTTATGTACTGTGGGCGGCGTGGCTCCGATTATCTGGTTTGCGCTGAGCATCATCTTCGTCCTCCTCGAACTCGTCGTGGGCGAACTGTCGATGCTCATGGTTGCCGGTGGCCTGCTCGCCGCCGCCGGCGTATCACTCGCCGACACACCGCTGTGGGTCGACGTCGCCGTGTTCGCGGTGACCACCGCCGGCCTGTTCGGCATGGTCCGCCCGGTGCTGCGCCGCAAAATGGCGCAGAACGACCGGTCGAACGAAGTCGAATCGAACCCCCGCATGCTCGCCGGGCGCACCGCCACCGTCGAGGAAGCCGTCGACGGCCACTCCGGCCTCGTGCGGCTGTCCGGCGAACTCTGGTCCGCCCGGGCGCTCGTGCCCGGCACCACGTTCGGCCAGGGGGATCGGGTCACGGTCGTGAGCATCGACGGCAACACGGCCGTCGTGGACAAGGAGGTGTAGGTCAATGACAGGCCTTATCGTCGCGGGCGTACTCGTACTGCTCGTCGCACTGCTAGTCACCAAAGCCATCGTCCTCGTCCCGCAGGGCGAGGCCGCCATCATCGAACGCCTGGGCCGATACACCCGCACCCTGTCGGGCGGCCTGAGCTTCGTCATCCCGTTCATCGACCGCGTCCGCGAGAAGGTGGACACGCGAGAGCGGATGGTCACGTTCCCGCCGCAGGCGGTCATCACCGAGGACAACTTGACCGTCGCCATCGACACCGTGGTCACCTTCCAGGTCAACGACCCGGCCCGCGCCATCTACGGCGTGTCCGACTACATCTTCGGCATCGAGCAGATCACCACCGCCACCCTGCGTGACGTCGTCGGTGGCCTGACGCTGGAGGAGACCCTGACCTCCCGCGACTACATCAACCGCCGCCTGCGCGGCGAGCTGGACGAGGCCACCGCCAAGTGGGGCCTCCGCATCGCACGAGTCGAACTGAAGGCCATCGAGCCACCGCCCTCCATCCAGCAGTCGATGGAGAAGCAGATGAAGGCCGACCGCGAGAAGCGCGCCATGATCCTGACGGCCGAAGGTACCCGCGAAGCCGACATCAAGACCGCCGAAGGCCGCAAGCAGGCGCAGATCCTCGCCGCGGAAGGCAACAAGCACGCCGCCATCCTCGCCGCCGAGGCCGAGCGCCAGGCGACGATCCTGCGCGCCGAAGGTACCCGGGCCGCCCGCTACCTGGAGGCGCAGGGCGAGGCCCGCGCCGTGCAGAAGATCAACGCCGCCGTCAAGGCGTCCCAGCTGACACCGGAGCTGCTGGCCTGGCGTTACCTGGAGCAGCTGCCGGAGCTCGCCAACAAGGAAGGCAACTCCGTGTGGATGGTGCCGGCCCAGTTCGGCGACTCCCTCGAGTCCTTCGCCCGGGCCTTCGGAAAGCGCGACGAGGACGGCGTGTTCCGATACGAGCCGCCCGCCGTCACCGTCGAGGCCCGCGAGGAAGCCGAACGCGACCGCGACGAGGACTGGTTCGACATGTCGACCAACCCCGAGGTCGCCCGCGCCGTCGCCGAAGCCTCCGAGGTGGCCAACCGGCCGGTGGAGGACCCGACCCTGGCGGCGCAGTCGAAGCGCAAGTCCGTCGGCGAGGCCGCGAAGGAATCGCCGATCCCCGGTGAGGTCGACATCCCCGAGGGCCGCGGCAAGCGCGGCGGCCCCGGCGACGCGGGTTCCGGCGGCCCCG
>DUOR01000143.1 GCA_012838715.1 Actinomycetales bacterium | reverse complement strand
GTGCCGCCGAGCCCTCCCCCGCGTACTACGCCCCGGCCGGCCAGCAGTCCGGCCCGCACTCGGGCCCCCAGCCGGCGTACCCCGCCCCGCAAGGCAACGCCCCCTACGGCGCCGGCGCCCCCATGCAGCCGGGCCAGCAGCAGGGCCAGCAGCAGCCGCAGTTCCCGAACGTGCCGCCGAAGCCGAAGGCCCCGAAGGCGCCCGAGAACCCGGACAACCCGAGCCTCGCCGGCCTGGTCACCGGTGCGCCGACGGTCGTGAAGGTCCTCGGCGGCATCCTCGCCGCCAACACGGTCATCTCCGCGCTGGCGATGCTGATCGCCTTCTTCAACGTCAGCTCCGAGGACTGGAACACCGTTTTCGGCTACATGGGCGACGTCATCGCCATCGGCGCGAGCGCCGCCGTCGTCCCCTTCCTCGGCGTCGCGCTGACGTCGGCGTTCCTGCTGCCGCGCGTGCTGAAGGGCCGTGACAACGGGCTCATCATCCCGCTGGTCGCGACCGGCGCCATCTTCACCATGTTCGCCATCGCGCTGGCCGTGACCTACGGCGGCACGATGACGAAGCTGCTGATGATCCTCCTGGCCATCACGCACATCGCGATGATCGTCCTGGCCTTCATCCCCGACACGCGCGCCTGGTTCAACGGCACCTGGCAGCCGGCCCCCGCCGCGCCGGCCTTCGCCCAGCAGGGCGGCTACCCGCAGCCGGGCCAGACCGGCCAGCAGCCGCAGACCCAACAGGCGCCGCAGCAGTACGGCGCCCCGCAGGGCCAGACCGGCCAGCACCCGCAGTACGGCCAGCCGCAGCAGGGCCAGGCGGGCCAGCAGGGCCAGCAGTACGGCACCCAGCAGCCGGGCCAGTAGCGCCCGGAACCCGCGCCCCCGCGACGGGAGAAAACGACCGCACCGGTCGTTCTCCCCATCGCGGGGGTACTTTTGTATCTTTAATCAGATCCTTCGGTGCCGAATGATCCCACCGTCGGCATGCAGGGCATATTAAAAATGGCCGTGACCTGCAACACCTGGGCACGTATTCCACATCACACTATTAATGGAAGGACCATTCCGCCCAGGTCCCCGGTCGGCGAATTGCGTTATCGTGGTCAACATCAGTTCGCGTAAAAACGGATCCTTCACCACATAGGAGAACGCACTTACATGGCCACGATCATCTGGACCCGCACCGACGAAGCCCCCCTTCTCGCGACGTACTCGCTGAAGCCCATCGTCGAGGCATTCGCCGGCAAGGCCGGCATCAACGTCGAGACCCGCGACATCTCGCTGGCCGGCCGCATCGTCGCCCAGTTCCCGGAGCGCCTCAACGAGGACCAGCGCATCAACGATGACCTGGCCGAGCTGGGCGCCCTGGTGAAGGAGCCGACCGCCAACATCATCAAGCTGCCGAACATCTCGGCCTCCATCCCGCAGATCAAGCGCGCCGTCGCCGAGCTGCAGGAGAAGGGCTACGACATCCCGAAGTACCTGTCGCAGCCGGACTCCGAGGAGGAGCGCGAGGATCGCGCCAAGTTCGACAAGGTCAAGGGCTCCGCCGTGAACCCGGTCCTGCGCGAGGGCAACTCCGACCGCCGCGCCCCGGAGGCCGTGAAGAACTTCGCCCGCAAGCACCCGCACCGCATGGGCGAGTGGTCCTCCGACTCGAAGACCAACGTCGCCACCATGGCCTCCAACGACTTCCGCCACAACGAGAAGTCCGTGATCATGGAGCAGGACGACAAGCTGACCTACCTGCTCGAGACCGACGACGGCCACGAGATCGTCCTGAAGAAGGACATGCCGGTCCTGAAGGGCGAGATCATCGACGGCACGGGCATCAACGCCCAGATTCTGTCGTCCTTCCTGAAGTCGCAGATCAAGCGCGCCAAGCGCGAGGGCATCCTGTTCTCCGTGCACCTGAAGGCCACCATGATGAAGGTCTCCGACCCGCTGATCTTCGGCGAGGTCGTCAAGGCGTTCTTCCCGTCGGTGTACCCGAAGTTCGAGTCGAAGCTGGCGTCGGTCAACCTGACCCCGGACTACGGCATCGGCGCCATCATGGACGGCCTGCACAAGCTGGACGGCGGCACCGCCTCCGCCGTGAAGGCCGCCATCGAGCGTGACCTGGCCGACGGCCCGGCGCTGTACATGGTGAACTCCGACAAGGGCATCACCAACCTGCACGTCCCCTCCGACGTCATCGTCGACGCCTCCATGCCGGCCCTCATCCGCAACGGCGGCAAGGGCTGGGGCCCGGACGGCGAGGAGAACGACACCCTCGCGGTCATCCCGGACTCCTCCTACGCCGGCGTGTACCAGGCCGTCATCGAGGACTGCCGCGCCAACGGCGCCTACGACCCGTCGACCATGGGCTCCGTCCCGAACGTCGGCCTGATGGCGCAGAAGGCCGAGGAGTACGGCTCCCACGACAAGACCTTCCAGCTGCCGGAGAACGGCGTCCTGCAGGTCGTCAACTCCGCCGGTGACGTCCTCATCGAGCACCACGTCGCCCGCGGCGACATCTGGCGTTCCTGCCAGACCAAGGACGCTCCGGTTCGCGACTGGGTGAAGCTGGCCGTCAACCGTGCCCGCGCCACCGGCGACCCGGCCGTCTTCTGGCTGGACCCGGCCCGCGCCCACGACGCGAACCTCATCAAGAAGGTCGAGGAGTACCTGGGCGAGCACGACACCGAGGGCCTGGACATCCGCATCATGGACCCGGTGGCCGCCACCAAGCTGTCCGTGGAGCGCATCCGCGAGGGCAAGGACACCATCTCCGTCACCGGCAACGTCCTGCGCGACTACCTGACGGACCTCTTCCCCATCATGGAGCTGGGCACCTCGGCGAAGATGCTGTCCGTCGTTCCGCTGATGGCGGGCGGTGGCCTGTTCGAGACCGGTGCCGGCGGCTCCGCCCCGAAGCACGTGCAGCAGGTCGAGGAGGAGAACCACCTCCGCTGGGATTCGCTGGGCGAGTTCCTGGCGCTGGCGGAGTCCCTCCGTTACGCCGGTTCGCACGACGACGATGCGCGAGCCAACGTGCTTGCCGACGCGCTGGACAAGGCGACCTCGACCCTGCTGGAGAACGGCAAGTCCCCGTCCCGCAAGGTCGGCGAGCTGGACAACCGCGGCTCCCACTTCTACCTGGCCCTGTACTGGGCCCAGGAGCTGGCCAACCAGGATGAGAACGCCGAGCTGAAGGAGGTCTTCACCCCGGTCGCCGAGCAGCTGTCGGCGAAGGAGGACGAGATCGTCAAGGAGCTCATCGATTGCCAGGGCGAGCCGGCCGACCTGGGCGGCTACTTCCTGCTGGAGGACGACAAGGCCAACGCCGTCATGCGCCCGTCCGCCGCGTTCAACGAGATCATCGACGGCCTGCGCAAGTAGTCCGCGACTGAATCCGCGACTGATGCGGTGACCGCCGCGCGGCCCCCGGGCCGCCGTACCGGTCGGTTCCCGCTGACGTGACCGCCTCATCGCCCCGCACCCGCGGGGAGGTGGGGCGGTTCGTCGTTTCACCGGTCTTTTCCGGGGGTGCGCGGGGGCTTTCCGGCCATTGTCTTGCACTAGACAGCTCGGTTCATTAGCGTGGCGGTGGTGCGCCGCGCAAGTGTTACGCGGCCGTCGCCGCGCCCCGTGCGCGGCACCCCGATGAAAGGACGATGACATGACGACTCGCTACGACAATTCCGGTTTCGGCGACTGGGCCCTCGAGACCCGCGCCATCCACGTTGGCCAGGCCCCGGATGCCCAGACCAGCGCCCGTAACCTGCCGATTTACAACACCACCTCCTACGTGTTCGATTCGGCGGAGCATGCGGCCAACCGGTTCAACCTGTCGGATGCGGGCCCGATTTACACCCGTCTGACCAACCCGACGGTCGACGCCGTCGAGCAGCGCCTGGCGAACCTCGAGGGCGGCGTCGCCGGCGTGCTGTTCTCCTCCGGCCAGGCCGCCGAGACCGCGGCGTTCCTGACGCTGGCGCGCGCGGGCGACCACATCGTCACTTCCCCGCGCCTGTACGGCGGCACGGAGACGCTGCTGAAGGTGACGCTGCCGCGCCTGGGCATTTCCGCCACGTTCGTCGAGAACCCGGATGATCCGGAGTCGTGGCAGGCGGCGGTGCAGGACAACACGGTCGGCTTCTTCGCGGAGACGATCGCCAACCCGCAGGCCGACATCCTGGACGTCGAGGCCATCGCGGAGGTCGCCCACCGCAACAACGTGCCGCTGCTCGTGGACAACACCGTGGCCACCCCGGCGCTGCTGCGCCCGCTGGAGCTGGGCGCCGACATCGTCGTCTCCTCCACCACCAAGTACCTCACCGGCAACGGTTCGGCCCTGGGCGGCATCATCATCGACGGCGGCAAGTTCGACTGGACGCAGACCCGCGAGGGCCGCGGCGACGTGCACCCGAACTTCACGGAGGCCGACGAGGCGTACCACGGCCTGAAGTTCGCCGACCTGGGCGCCCCGGCGTTCGCGCTGCGCGCCCGTGCGGGCATCCTCCGCGACACCGGCGCCGCCCCGGCCCCGTTCAACGCCTGGGTTCTGGCGCAGGGCCTGGACACCCTGGCGCTGCGCATCGAGCGCCACAACTCCAACGCGCAGAAGGTCGCCGAGCACCTGGAGGGCCGTGCGGGCGTCGCCAAGGTGAACTACGCGGGCCTTCAGTCCTCCCCGTGGCACGCCACGAAGGAGAAGCTGGGCCTGGTGGGCGCCGGCGCGGTGCTGTCCTTCGACCTGGCGGACGCCGGCAAGGACGAGGCCTGGGCCTTCATCGACGCGCTGAAGCTGCATTCGAACGTCGCGAACATCGGTGACGTGCGGTCGCTGGTCATCCACCCGGCGACCACCACGCACTCGCAGTCCGACGAGCACGGTCTGACCCGCGCGGGCATCTCGCAGGCGACGGTCCGCCTGGCCGTCGGCATCGAGAACGTCGACGACATCATCGCCGACCTGGAGGGCGCGTTCGCCGCCATCGGCAAGTAGCCGACCGCGTCACCGCCTCCCGGGCGTCGCCATTCGCTTGCCGACGCCGTCACCGCCGTCCGGCGCCCTCGATTCGCTCGAGGCGCCGGCGGCGGTCCGCCTTTTTCAGCGCTTCATATTCGGTGTCCTCGCCGAAGTCGAGGACGGCGCGGCCGCCGATGGAGCACACGGCGACCGCCAGCAGCGCGAATCCGGGCGGCGCCCAGCCGGTGGCCAGGAACAGCGCCCCGAGGCCGATGGCGAGCATCACGCCGATCCAGTCGATGTTCTCGACGATCCGCCCGCGGGTGCGGATCCGTTCGATTTCCGGGTCGGGTTCCGGTTCGGGGGCGCGCGTGGCGGGGATTCCGCCCAGCCCCTCGAACGCCGGCACCAGGTCGGATTCCCCTGTCGCCGCGGCGACGATCGCCGAGCGGTCCTCGAACTCGGCGATGTCGATGCGGCCCTCCGCCACGTGCTCGCCGAGGGTTTCCAGTGCCGCGGATCGGTCGGCGTCGGAAAGCCTCAGGGTTTCGGGCCCGGCGGTGACGTTCGGGCGGGATGAGTCGGCCATGGCACTACTCCATTACGGTCGTATGGTTTTGATCCAGTATGCATCGGCGGGTACATCGCGTCAATACGATTGTATTTTTTTGGGCAACGGCCTACGGTTGAAGGCATGACCAGGGACGCCGCGATGACGCGAGACCAGATTCTCGATGCCGCAACGTCACTGCTGGCGACCCGCGGCACGGAGCATGCGACCGTCCGCAAAGTCGCCGCCGAGGCGGGGCTGTCCCCCGGGGCGGTGCAGCACCATTTCAAGACCCGCGACGAACTCATCGCCGCCGCGTACGGACGCACCGCGGAACGATTCCGGGCCGATCTGGAGGACGCGGTCGACGGAATCGACGACCCCTTCGCTCGGTTCCGCGCCGGCTGCCACCTGCTGGCGGGCTGCGCGGATGATTCGGAACGCGCGCGGGAAGCGACCGCGGCGTGGCTGGCGTTCGCGGGCATCGCCGCCACCGGGGGCCCCGCCGCCCCGGGCTACCGCGAGGCGTGGCAGGGGGTGGAGGACGATCTCGCCGCCGGGTTGGGCGACCGGGAGGAGGCCGCGCTGCTGCTGGCGCTGCTCGACGGAATCGCCGTCGCCAGACTGACCGAACCCGAGCGCATGACCGCAGGCCGGGGCCGCGATCTCATCGACCGGCACCTCGCCCGATTGACCCGCGATCGCGATGACGATGCAGAGGGCCGCTAGCGGACCCCGCGGCTGTCGTGGTCGCCCCGACCGTCGGCCAGTCCGGCATCGCCCCGCCCGGCATCGCGCCGTCCGTTGCCCCGACCGTCGGCTCCTCCCTTGCGCTGCCCGTACACGCGGGTTGCGGTGACGATGAGGAAGAACACCAGCAGCAGCTGCGGCAGCGACACCCCGAAGCCCATGAGGATCAGCACGGCGGACAGGCCGAAGCCGTAGCCCATCAGGTCATATCGGGTGAACATACGGGCCATCATCCGTCGGCCCGGTGCCGCCCGCAAATCCCGCGGGCGGCGGGGCGGGGCGAGCGGCGCCCGCGCG
>DUOR01000142.1 GCA_012838715.1 Actinomycetales bacterium | reverse complement strand
GGCGCCGAACGCCAGGCCCGCGCCCGCCACGAGGCGGCGCAGGTCCGCCGCGAGAAGTCGCGGCTGCTGGCGGCGACTGTCGCCGAGGTCTCCGGCGAACTGGCCGAGCAGGTGCGGGTGTCGCTGGAGCGCGCCGCCGCGGACCGCGACGAGTACGAGTCCACCCGCGGCGTCGTCCAGGGGCAGCTGCAGTCCGCGCGCAACGAGGCGGACGCCGCGACCCGCCGCGTCGCCGAGCTCACCGACGGCGCCCACAAGGGCGACATCGCCCGCGCCCAGGCGCAGCTGCGCGTCGATCAGGCGGAGCAGCAGGTCACGGAGCAGCTGGGCATGGGCGTCGACGACCTGCTGGCGGGCCATGCCCCGGGCGAGGACTTCGACCGGGCGGAGGCCGAGGCCCGCCTCAAGCGCGCCGAGAAGGATCTGCGCGTCCTGGGCCGCGTGAACCCGCTGGCCCTGGAGGAGTTCAAGGCCCTGGAGGAGCGCCACGACTTCCTGTCCACCCAGCTCGACGACGTCCGCCGCGCCCGCAAGGACCTGCTGGACGTCGTGGAGGAGGTCGACGAGACCATCCTCCGCCTGTTCACCGAGGCGTGGCTCGACGTGGAGCGCGAGTTCCCCAAGGTCTTCGACACGCTGTTCCCGGGCGGCGAGGGCCGCCTCGTCCTCACCGAGCCCGACGACATGCTGACCACCGGCATCGAGGTGGAGGCCCGGCCGCCGGGCAAGAAGGTCAAGCGCCTGTCGCTGCTGTCCGGCGGCGAGAAGTCGTTGACCGCGCTGGCCATGCTGGTGGCCATTTTCCGCGCCCGCCCGAGCCCGTTCTACGTCCTCGACGAGGTCGAGGCCGCGCTGGACGACGTGAACCTGCGCCGCCTCATCGCCCTGCTGGAGGAGCTGCGCGAGTCGTCGCAGTTGATCGTCATCACGCACCAGAAGCCGACGATGGACGTTGCGAACGTCCTGTACGGCGTCACCATGCGCGGCGACGGCGTCACCCGCGTCATCTCGCAGCGCATGTCGCGCTGATTCACCCGCGTCACCACCCCCGGTTCCCGCACCTGCCGCTAATAGTGGTTCACGCCGTTACCTGGTCGCCTGACCGACCGTGCCCCATTCGGGGGTGATCACGTGTACCCGACACCGCGCCGCACAGCCGGCACCGCCGACACCGGCTTTGACGCGTCCGCCGCGGTTTTCGCCGCCGCCGACCGCGACATCGGGCTGCTCGTGTCCCGCGATCCCCGGTCCACCCTCGTGTACCGCGAGCGCATCCTCTGCGGCCGGACCCTCGACCGCGTGGGCGCCGCGATGGGCGTCACCCGCGAGCGGGTGCGCCAGCTGGAGCGTTCCCTCAGCGCCGATTTGGTGGGCCTGCGTTCCGTCGGCCGCGCCCTCAACGAGCTCAAGCGCGCGCACGCCCCCTTCGCCCCGCCGGAGGCGCTCACCGGCGTCCCGCGCCTGCGCACCTTCGCCCACCTGGCCCCGGACTGGTCGCTGACGCCGGGCGGGTGGCTGGTGGTCGACGGCGCCGACGAGCGGGTGGACGCCGCCCTCACCGAGCTTTCCGACGGCGCCTCCCCGGCATCCGTCGCCGATCTCTCGGCGATGCTGGGCGTCCGGCGGGACGTGGTGGCCGGATACCTGGAGTGCGTGCGCCGCATGTGGCTCATCGACGGCGGCGTGCTGGTGCCTCCGCGCACCGTGGGCGCGCGGGCCGCCGCGATCCTGCGGGCGAGCCCGGGCCCGATGACCATCGCCCAGCTGTCCGAGTTGCTGGGGACCGGCCGCGGTCGTCGCTGCGCAATTCCCTGGCCCGCACGCCGGGGGTGCGCCGGTGCGGCGCGGACGTCTGGGGCACGCTGACGACGTGCCGTGGCGCATCCCGGGGCGCCTGGGCCCGCAGTCGGTGCGGTGGCGGG
>DUOR01000015.1 GCA_012838715.1 Actinomycetales bacterium | reverse complement strand
TGCACGCAACTCGTCGACGAACAGCGGGTCGATGACTTTGTGAATGTTCTCCGGGCTGGTGTAGTGCATCCCGCCGGAACGGCGGGTCTGTGGATTCAACGTCGATTCGAAAACGCCGCCGAAGATGGTGGGGGAGATCTGTGCCCAGTTGGTCTCCATCGACACTTCGTTGACCAGCAGGTCAAGAATCTCGTCGGTAAATGGCGGCACTTCGGTGGCGCCCTGAAACAGGCCGCCGTTGACGTAGAGGAACGCCTTCAGGTCATCGCGCAGATATGGGTCGCGGTCCACGACCGGAGTGTTCAGGACCTCGAACAGCTCCTTCAGCGCCGTGCGCGCCATTGGGGCCGGCATGTCCTTCAGGTACGCGTATAGCGCGTCCTTCGGGAACAGTCCCGCATCCTCGGCGAAGAGGCAGAACACGAGACGGACACACAGAACGTTGAGCGCGTGCTGGCTTTCATCGCTGTCCGGGTCGAGGTATTGGCCTCGAAGCAGGTCGTACAGCTGGCCGATGAGCGCACCGGCGTCCATCGACGCCGCTTCTTCGCGCTTTTGGCGTGACTTCTGCGGGTCGATCAGGAAATTCAGCAGATGCAGCTGGTCGGGCAGTTCGGCGAGCGTGAAGGAGATGTAGTCGCCTTCGGCGTCGAGCTTGTTCAGGTCGTGAATCCGGAACTCGTTGAAGTCGCAGACGATGATGAAGTCCGGACGCTGCGAATTCGGCAGCGTATTCGCGTAATTGAACGCCTGCCGGAACGGGGTGACCGACTCGCCCTGCCGCACGTCGGGCTTATCCAGGTCCACTCCCAGCGACTTCTGTTCAATGAATGTTTTCGCGTCGGCGATGACCACGTCAATGAAGCCGCGCTTGATGGTGCGTTCCTCGAACCGCACGTTGGTGGTGACGTCGGCCATCCCCACGACATCGCGCAGCAGTTCCAACCAAAAACTGGCCGTATCGCCCTTTTCGTAGCCGCGGCCCGTCCAGGTCAGGACGAAATCGTGCGCTGCCTGAATGCGGGCGACGTGGTCTTTTTTCATGCAAATAGTTTAAGCCAGGCGCCGGATTCGCCTGCTCACTAGACCACCGCCCGTTGCCGTGCACCCGGGCCGACGTTTTATCCGACGTCCGCCGCTTCGATGAGGATGTGGGCGTGGGAGCCTGCGACGTCGCGGGCGGCGATAAGCAGCGTCACCGGCCCGTCGGCCGCGCGGGAGCGCAACCCGTCGAGGTCGGGGTTGCCGTCAAGTTCCGCGAGGTAGCGTTCACGGAACTCGGCTGTGCCGACATCTCCGTTGTGGAAGGCTTTTCGCAGCTGCGACGACGGTGCGAGCTCCTTGGCCCACTCGTCCATCTCGAGGGCCTCTTTCTTCAACCCCCGCGGCCACAACCGGTCGACAAGCATCCGGTAGCCGTCGTCGGGGGATGCGTCGTCGTAGACGCGCTTGATGGTGATGGTCATCGCGGTTCTCCTTCCGTCGTTTATCGCGGCCTGGGGGGATTGACGCGGCAAGGCCGCTGCAACGGGCCAGTCACCCCCCCGTTTCACCGGCCCCGACCTACCCGACCTTGTCAACCTTCAGGAAGTCCGCCGTCCGCAGCACGGATTCGGCCACCGCGCCGGTTTTCGCGAACTGCGTCCAAATCGCCTGCATCGCCCGCCGGTCCTTCGCGACGTCGAGCCACGATTTCCCTTCCAGCAGGACGGAGTCTCGCCAGGTTTCCGCGTCGCCGAGCAACAGCGGCAGGTCACACGTGTGGGCGGAGCGGTACGGGTTGTCCCGCGCGCCCCAGTCCAGGGTGTAGTGCAGCGCCGAGCCGCCGGCGGCCACCCACTTTTTCGCGAACTTCGCCGATCCCCCGTACGTCGCTTTCGTGAAAAACCGCATGGCCCGTTCGTACAGCTGCCCGCCGACGGCCGGCACCTTTTTCAGGCGCGCCGCTTCCTTGGCGTCGTTGAAGAACAGGGCCGCCTCGCGGGGGGTGTGTCCGAGCAGGATGTCGATGTCGGGGGCGATGGCGGCCAGGGCGTCGTCGGAAAGCGATTCGTCGGGCAACGGCGCGGCGCCGTACCGCACGCCCCACGGCATCGCCTCCCCGTTCTTGAAGGGTCGGGCGGCTTCGGTGGCGCGCTCTTCGGCGGCGGCGATGCTCTCATGGTCGTCGTCGCCGCCGATGGGGCCGGCGGCGTCGATCATGGCGTCGTACATGGGGCCGTGCCCGCCGAGGAACCCGAACGGGAGGGACTGCAGAATCGCGCGCCGGAACGGGGGCGCGTAGGGCTTGCCGACGGCCGTGGCCTGCCGTTTCGCCATGCCCTCGGCAACCATGATCGACAGGATGAGATCGGCGCCCGCGGACTGGCCGAACACGGTGATCTGGTCCGG
>DUOR01000141.1 GCA_012838715.1 Actinomycetales bacterium | reverse complement strand
GGCGGCGCCGGCGCAGGGGCACGGCGCATCGTCGGCGAGGCGGACGGGGGTCCAGGGGGCGTTGGCGCTCATGGCCGCGATTCCTTTCCGGCTCAGACCATCAGCAGCAGGCTCAGCGCCATGACGCCCATGCCCGCGATGAGACCGTAGATGGCGGTGTGGTGACGGCCGGTGGCTTCGGCGGTCGGCAACAATTCGTCGAGCGCGATGAACACCATCACGCCGGCGATCATCGCGAAGGTGACGCCCATCGTCGCCGGCCCCAGGAAGGGCATGAGCACCAGGAAACCGACGATGGCGCCCGCCGGTTCGGCCAGGCCCGACAGGAACGACCACTTCAGGGCCTTGCCCTTGCTGCCGGTCGCCTGCTGGATGGGCACGGCGACGGCGATGCCCTCGGGCACGTTGTGGATGGCAATGGCCACCGCTACCGGGATGGCCAGCGCCGGGTCCTTCAGCGCGGCGATGAAGGTGGCGAAACCCTCGGGGAAGTTGTGGATGGCGATGGCCAGCGCGGTCATCGCGCCCATCTTCATCATCCGCCGCCGCTTCGCCGCGACCTGCGGGTCGTCGATGGTGCCGGGTTCGTGCGGGTTGATTGGCTCCGGCACCAGCCGGTCAATCAGGGCGATGAGCGCGATGCCGCCGAAGAAACCGGCCACCGCCGCCCATGCGCCGCCCGTGCCGCCCCACGCGTCGGTAAGTTCCTCGAAACCCTTCGGCAGAATTTCCATGAACGACACGTACAGCATGACGCCCGCCGAAAAGCCCAGCGCACCGGCCATGAACCGGGGCCCCGGATTGCGGTAGACGACCGTGATGACGCCGCCGATGCCCGTGGACAGGCCCGCCAGCAGCGTCAGCCCGAACGCGAACCACAACGATCCGGCGTCCGTCGCCGAATCGAGCGCCTGCGCCATGTCCACGAACCGGTACCGTCCTCTCGTCCCCGCCGTCGCCGGCGTCCACTTGTCCCGTCACGTGCCCCGCCGGATGCGTTCCGGCTGCGCATGTTCTTCTTGAGTCGCACCAATGAAGATAGCGCCTCCCGCCGCCCGGGGGTGGCTTTGTCGCGCCCGTCACTCTCGCTCCCCTCGCTTGCCGACGTCCCGGGGCCCCGTCACCCGCCGTCCCGGTCGACGCCGAACGCCCCGCCGCCCCAATCGACGCCGAACGCCCCGTCGGGGGAACCCGAGCCGTGCCGAGACCGGGGCTTTCCTGGACCCCGGGGCTGCCGGGGCCGCCGGGGCCGCCGGGGCCGCGGCTGGGCCAGTCGAGAGCCGGATCAGGCTTCGTCCGCGTCCGCGCCGGCATCCTTCGACTTCGCGACGCCACCGAGCTCATGCACCCGGAAAGTCACCCCGTTCTCGGCGCCCATCGCCGGCCCCGCCTGCCCCAGCATCATCGGGATGAAGTCCACCGGCGCCGGATGGCCCGGCAGGTCGACGAGGTAGGCCTCGTGGCATTCGAGGGAATGGACGGCGGCCTCGACCGCCTTGTCGTCGACCGGCACGCCGTGCGTGGGATTGCCGGGCTGCGCGACGAGCAGCAGATCGGCTTCCCAGGGCTCCAGGCCATCGTCGGCAAGCTCGGTGAACACCCAGCGGTTGCCGGCGTCGCGCGCGGCGTCGATGGTGGCGAGCCCGACCGCACGGTGATCGGCCTGGTTGAGGCCCCACGGAGCCTCGACGTCGAAGTTCTGCGCGATGACGACATCGGGCCGGTAGCCGCGGATTTCGCGGGCGATGTCGCGGCGCAGATCAAGGTTCGGCATCAGGTGCCCGTCGGCGTGGTCGAGGATGGTCAGGTGCTCGACGCCCACCGCGTCGCATGCCGCGCGCTGCTCCCCCTGCCGCAGCGGGCCGGCCTCGGCGGGGTCGCGCTTCATGCCGGCTTCACCGGCGGTGAGCAGCAGGTAGCCCACCTCGATGCCGGCGCGGGTCCACATGTTCACCGCCGCCGACAGTCCGTATTCGGTGTCGTCCGGGTGCGCGACGACGCACAGCACCCGCTTCCAGTCCGACCAATCCAGGATGTCCAACTTATTTTCGGTGCCGTTGCTCATACCCCGAGCCTATCGGTGAATGCCGTGACGGGCCCGTGCGCTGGGCGAACAAGGCTGGTTAGGCCGGCGCGGCGCCGATCAGCGAATCCCGGGGCGGGGCTCTCCCTCCGCGAAGCCGGCGGCGGATTGCACGCCGACGACGGCCCGTTCGGCGAACGCCGGGATGTCCGCGGCGCCCGCGTAGGTGAAGGAGGAGCGAACCCCCGAGACGATGCCGTCGACCAGGTCCTCCACTCCCCCGCGGCCGGGTTCCAGGCGGATGCGCGCGGAGGAGATGCCCTCCTCGAACATCGCGCGGCGGGCGCGCTCGAACGCCCCGATGTTGGCGTTGCGGTGTTCGACCGCCCGGTTGGACGCCATGCCGAAGGAGTCCTTGTACGGGCGGCCGTCGGCGTCGTACTTCAGGTCGCCCGGGGATTCGTGGGTGCCGGCGAACCAGGAACCGATCATGACGTTCGACGCGCCCGCCGCAAGCGCCAGCGCGACGTCGCGCGGATGGCGCACGCCGCCGTCGGCCCACACGTGGGCGCCGAGCTCCCTCGCCGCGGCCGAGCATTCCAGCACTGCCGAGAACTGCGGGCGGCCGACGCCGGTCTGCATCCGGGTGGTGCACATCGCGCCGGGCCCGACGCCGACCTTGACGATGTCCGCGCCGGCAGCCACCAGATCCCGCACGCCATCGGCGGTGACCACGTTGCCCGCGACGATGGGCACGCCCGGGTCCAACGCCCGCACCCGGCCGAGCGCCTCAATCATCGTCTCCTGGTGGCCGTGGGCGGTGTCGACGACGAGGGTGTCGGCGCC
>DUOR01000140.1 GCA_012838715.1 Actinomycetales bacterium | reverse complement strand
TCGGGGGGCGACGCTGCAGCGGGCGACGCCGCCGTGCCGTCCGCCGCGGACCTGGTGGCCGCCGGGGCGCACGCGGTGCAGCTCACCCTCGGGGAGTAGCGGTCCGGGGCCGCTAAAACCGGCCCTGTCCGGCCCTGTCCGGCTCTGTCCGGTTCTGTCGGTTCTGCCCGGCCCGACCCTGCCCGGGGCTGACCGGGTCGCCCGGTCCGGCGCTAACGCAGCTCGGACAGCGTCGACAAGCGCACGTTGTCTCCGCTGAGGTGGGCGGTGGTGCCCTGGTCGGTGACGGTGACGTCGTGGACGGTGATGCCCGCGCCGATCTGGTGCGCGGGGCCGGAAACCGCGGCCTCGCCGATCATGCGGATCAGGTCGTCGGTGGGCAGGCCCAGCAGGGAACCGCCCTCGACCTCGGCGGTGATGCCGCCGTCGCGGACGACCGGGCGGATGTCGGCGGTGAGCAGGCCGCCGGAGAACTCGGCGGTGAGGACGCCGCGATCCGGGTGCGGCGTCAGCTTCGTCAACCGCCGCGCCTGCTGCGCCAGATCCCCCAGCATGCCGCCGCCGGCGGTGGCGTCGGCCGCGCTGATGTTCGCCTCGGCGAGCATCAGGTCGACCGGGATGTGGGTGTGCACCTCCACGTGCCCGGCCACGGGGTCACGCTGGTCGGTGATGTCGACGTCGGTGAGGGTGACGTCGGAGCGGGGCGTGCCGACGACCGTCGGGCGGCCGTTGTCGCCGGTGGGATCCTGGATGTCCAGGGTCTCCGGGATCTTCATGTCCATCGAGGGGACGTTCTTCGTCAGCGCGGCCAACAGGACGGGCGTCGCACCGAAGGACACCTCCGGATCCTCGTGGACGACGGCGCCGCGGGACTCCTCGTGCTCGCGGAAGCCCGCGGCGATCTCCTTGCCGATGTACATGCGCACGCCGATCTCCGCGGCGACGAGCAGCAGGGCGACGATGACGAGGACCCCGAGGATGATGCCCGGGGCCCGGCTGGACTTTCTGGTCTTGGCGTTCACCCGTCCCAGTGTCCCGGATGCGCCGCCGCCGGGCCAATGGGGTCCCTGCCGGGACCGCCGGGATCGGCCCGCCGGGACCGGGCCGGTGCAGGGCCGGTGCGGGCGCCGCACCGTCAATCCGCGAAGCCGCCCGCGTATTCGGGGGCGACGGAACCGAAGGGCACCGTCAGCAGGTTGTCGCGGATTTTCCGGCGGGCCGGGGCGAGCGGGACGCCGTCGTCGGCAAGCAGGCGACGGGCCCGCGCCCACCGCACCCGCGGCCCGTGCGGCGCCCACCCCGCGCACATGTCCCACGCGCGGTCGGCGCGGCGCAGCAGTTCATGGATGGGCTCACCGGGCACGTTGCGGTGGATGAGCACCTTCGGCAGACGCTCGGCGAGGTCGGAGGGTCGCTCGACGTCGAAGGGATCCCAGGCGAGGGTCAACGTCCGCGGGCCGTGGGCGTCCAGGAGCACCCAGGTGGAGCGGCGGCCCAGCTCGTCGCAGGTGCCCTCGATGAACAGGCCGCCCTCGGCCAGGCGGCCCGTCACCTCCCGCCAGGCGGCATCGACCTCGGCGACGTCGTACTGGCGCAACACGTTGAACGCGCGGGCCAGATGCGGGTGCAGCCCCGCCAACTCGAACCCGCCGAGCGCGAAATTGACGCCATCACGGGGCGGCAGCACCCGCTCCGGATCGATCTCCAGTCCCGTCACCGCCACGTCGGGGCGGATGGTGCGCAGGCGGGCCGCCCACTCGCACGTCGTCGCATGGCTCGCGCCGTAGCCGACGTCCACGGCCAACGGCGCGTCGGCACGCAGCAGGGCACGGCGCACCAACGGATGGTGCACCGCCCACCGATCGCAGCGGCGCAGGCGATTGTGGTTCGTGGTGCCCCGCGTGACCACCCCACGCGGCCCCGGACCCGACCACGAACCGGCGCGCAGATTGTGCGCGCGGAGGCTGTGCGGGTACTCGGGCATGCCCCGATTATGCCGCGCCGGGCGGGCGCCCCGGAAAACACCGCGGGCCCGGCCGCACGAAGCGGACCGGGCCCGGGGGACGGGAAAAGGGAACTAGGCGTTCTTCGAGAGGTAATCCTGCAGCAGGCCGGCCTCACGCTGGAACAGGCCGTCGACGGCGCCGGCGACCTTCGGCTCCAGCACCGGGCCCATCATCGGGACGTTCACGGTGACGTCGGCACCGGTGACGATGGCCGAGCCGTCGCCCTCCGCGCGCAGGTTCTGGGTGCCGCCGAAGGTGACGGGCATGCCGTTGACCTCGGCGGTCACGGTCGACTCGGCGGCGTCATCGGCCAGCGGGCCCCAGGAGATCTTGCGGACGACCACGAGGTCGTTCTTAATCAGGGACTTGACCGCGTCCGGGAGCGAGTCGGTGGACATGATCTGCTTGATCTCCACCTCGGTGCGGTCGCCCTCGTTGTTGAAGGACAGCACCTCGCCGGCCGGGGTGGACATGTTCTCGGCCAGGTAGGTCCAGTAAGCGTTGTCGGACAGGGCGGCGTGAACCTTCTCGGGGGCGTAGTTCACGTTCGCGGTGATCTCGGTGTGGGAAGCCATGCCGTCAATACTAACGTGGGGGACGTGCACGAATCAGCCTTGACGCGAATCTCCTCCATTGCGGACGCGGAAATCCACCATGACCTCACCTTCGCCGAGTTGACCACCCTCCGCCTGGGCGGCGCCCCGGCGGCCGTCGTCACCTGCGGCACGGTCGACGCCGTGGTGGCGGTGGTCCGCGAGCTCGACGAGGCCCGCGTCCCGCTGCTCATCGTCGGCGGCGGCTCCAACCTCGTCGTCGCCGACGAGCCCGGCGACCTGGTCGCGGTGGTCATCCGGGCCGACGACGTCACCATGGCGACCACCGGGTCGGGCCTCGACGTCGACGGCGCGATCATGGAGGCCGAGGCCGGCGCCGTGTGGGACGACGTCGTCCAGATGAGCGTCGACGCCGGCTTCGGCGGCCTGGAGTGCCTCTCCGGCATCCCCGGTTCCGCGGGCGCGACGCCGGTGCAGAACGTCGGCGCGTACGGCGTGGAGGTGTCCTCCTACCTGGAGGGCGTGCGCCTCTACGACCGCCGCACCGGCGCCGACGAGTGGGTGTCGCCCGAATCCCTGGATCTGGCGTACCGCTTCTCGAACCTGAAGTTCACCGAGCGCGCCGTCGTCCTGGCGGTCCGGTTCCGCCTGTCCGCCGACGGCCTCTCCGCCCCGCTGCGCTACGGCGAGCTGGCGAAGCGCCTGGGCGTCGGCCCGGACGAGAAGGGCGACGACGGCCTCGGCGCGCGCCGCGGGGTCGCCGAGGTGCGCGACGCGGTGCTGGCCCTGCGCCGCGGCAAGGGCATGGTGCTTGACGACGCCGACCATGACACCTGGTCGGCCGGTTCGTTCTTCACGAACCCCATCGTCGGCGACGCGGAGGTCGGGCCCGTCCGCGAGCGGGTCGCCGCCCGCTGCGGCGAGGAGGAGGCGGCGTCGATGCCGTCCTACCCCGGCGGCAAACTGTCGGCGGCGTGGCTCATCGAGCGCGCCGGGTTCCCCAAGGGCCACCCCGGCGAGGACGCGCCGGCGCGCCTATCCACCAAGCACACCCTGGCGCTGACCAACCGCGGCGACGCCACGGCGGCCGACCTCATCGCCCTGGCCCGCGAGGTTCGCGACGGCGTCCGCGACGCCTTCGGCGTGACCCTCGTGCCCGAACCGGTGTGGATCGGCGCGAGCATCGACTGACGGGAGCGGCTACTTCAGCAGCGACTCGACGGTGCGGCCCTTCTCCTCGAGCTGCTTGAGCAGGACGTCGCGCACGTCGCGGCGGCGGATCTTGCCCATCTGGTCGCGCGGCATCTCGTCGAGGTGGAAGAACGCGCGGGGGACCTTGTAGCCGGTCAGATCCTCGCGGCACTTCCGTCGGTAAGCGTCGACGTCGAGCTTCGCGTAGTCGGCGAGCGACACCGCGGCGACGACCAGCTCCGAGCCGTCCTCCTTCGGCAGGCCGACGACGGTGGCGTCCACGATGTCCGGGTTCTCCAGCAGCACCGCCTCCACCTCCGCCGGGTACACGTTGAAGCCGCCGGTGATGATGACCTCCTTGATGCGGGCGACGAGGCGGATGAACCCGTCCTCCTCCATCACGCCGACGTCGCCGGTGCGGTACCAGCGGCCGCCCTCGGCGCCGTCCGGGCCGTCGGTGAAGGCCTTCTCGGTCTCCTCCGGGCGGTTCAGGTAACCCGGGAACACCTGCGGGCCACGAACGATGACCTCGCCCTCCGTGCCGTCGGCGACGTACTCGGTGGGGTTCTCCGGGTCGACCATGGCGACCTCGGTGTCCGGGAACGGGATGCCCACGTACCCCGGGCGGCGGTTGCCGTCCATGGTGTTGCCCACGATGATCGGCGACGTCTCCGTCAGGCCGTAGCCTTCCACCAGGCGGCCGCCGGTGAGGCGCTCCCACTTCTCCACGATGGACACCGGCAGCGTCGACGCGCCGCAGAAGGAGAACTTCACGCCGGTGATGTCGATGTTCTTTTCCGTCGCCGCGTCGATGATCTTCTCGTACAGCGTCGGCACGCCCGGCACCCACGTCGGCCGGTTGTTCTTCATCACCTTCATGATGAGGTCCATCTCCGCCGCCGGCACCAGCACCAGCTCCGCGCCGATGAGCAGCGACAGGTTGGTCACGATGGTCAGGCCGTACGCGTGGAACATCGGCAGCACGCCCAACGCCACCTCGCGCTCCGTGCCCAGGCCCGGCACCCACGCCCTGCCCATGATGATGTTCGCCACCAGGCCGCGGTGGATGAGCTGCGCACCCTTCGGCGTGCCCGTCGTGCCGGAGGTGTACATGATGACGGCGACGTCGTCGACGCCGATGTCCGGGTCCGCCGACACGTCCCGGCCATCGCCGCCCACGGCGTCGGAAAGCAACGCATCGAAGCCCATCACCTGCGGCGCGGGGGCGTGCAACTTGTCGCGCGACGCCCGCAGCGCCGGCAGGGGCAGCTTCAGCGCGGTGCGCATGACCCACGGCATGTCGTCGATCATGTTCACGCCGATGATGGTCTCCAGCGGGGTCTCCGAGCGCAGCTGCTCCAGCACCGGCACCGCCTTGTCCCAGCAGATGGCCACGCGCGCACCGTGATCCTTGAACGGATGGCGCAGCTCGTGGGCGGTGTACAGCGGGTTGTGCTCCACGACGACGGCGCCCAGCAGCAGGGTCGCGTGATAGGCGATGACGTGCTGCGGGCAGTTCGGCAGCACCATGGCCACCTTGTCGCCGCGGCGCACGCCCAGGGCACGCAGGCCCGCGGCGGCGCGGCGGACCTTCGCGTCCATCTCCGCGTAGGTGAGGGTGCGCCCGAAGAACGTCAGTGCCGGGCGGTCCGGGTACTCCGCGATGGTCGCGTCGTACACGTCGGTGAGGGTCGTCTCACCGTATTCGAGGTTGTGCGGCGTCCACTCGGGGTAGTGGCGGAGCCAGGCCTTCGATTGCGATGCGTTCATGCGCTTCTCCTTACGTAACCTACGAGGGCGTAACCTTTAGCTTACGGAAGTCGTTTGCGGCCCGGCGTCGCGGACGGGCAGAGTTGATGGCATGAACCAATTGGCCCGTGTGGCGGTCATTTCCATGCACACCTCCCCGTTGGAGCAGCCGGGCACCGGCGATGCCGGCGGAATGAACGTGTACGTGCTGCGAACGTGCCGGGAGCTGGCCCGTCGCGGTGTCGCCGTCGACGTGTTCACCAGGGCCACCCGCCCGAGTCAGGGTGAAATCGTGCAGGTCATGCCGGGTATGCGCGTGATCAACATCGTCGCCGGCCCCTACGAGGGACTGTCCAAGGGGGAGCTGCCGACGCAGCTGGCGGCGTTCACCGGCGGGGTGCTCACCTTCGCCCGCTGCCATGATCTGCGGTACGACCTGGTGCACTCGCACTACTGGTTGTCGGGTCAGGTCGGGTGGCTGCTGCGCGACCTGTGGCGGGCGCCCCTGGTGCACACCGCTCACACGTTGGCGGCGGTGAAGAACCTCCACCTCGCCGAGGGCGACGCCCCGGAACCCGAATCGCGCCGCATCTGCGAGCAGCAGATCTCGGACAACGCGGACGTGATGGTGGTCAACACCGAGGAGGAGCGGGCGAACCTCACCGACCATTACGACGCCGACGCGTCCCGCATCGAGGTCATCCCGCCGGGCGTGGACGTCTCCATGTACAGCCCCGGCAGCGACCGCGCCACGGAACGCTCCCGGCGCGAACTGGGCATCCCGCTGCACGCCAAGGTGGTGCTGTTCGTCGGCAGACTCCAGCGGCTGAAGGGCCCCCAGGTGCTGCTGCGCGCCGTCGCCGAAATGGTGCGCCGCAAGCACCGGCCGAACCTGCAGGTCATCGTCTGCGGTGGGCCGTCGGGCTCCGGGATGGAGCGCCCCGACGAATTCCTCGAGCTCGCCGACGACCTGGGCATCGGCAACATCGTCCGGTTCCTGCCGCCGCGCCCGCCGGAGGAGCTGGTGTCGCTGTACCGCGCCGCCGACGTCGTCGCCGTGCCCAGCTACAACGAGTCCTTCGGCCTGGTGGCCATGGAGGCTCAGGCCGCGGGCACCCCGGTCGTCGCCGCGCGCGTCGGCGGCCTGCCCATCGGCGTCCGCGACGGCGAGACCGGCGTCCTGGTCCCCGGCCACGGCGTCACCGAATGGGCCGACGCGCTGGAGGGCATCCTCCTCGACGACGAGGGCCGCGTGCGCATGGCGAAGGCCGCGCCCGCCCACGCCGCGAGCTTCTCCTGGGAACGCACCGTCGACACCCTGCTGCGCGTCTACGATCGGGCGCAACGGGCCAACGGGGAGACCGGCGCCATCGACCACGATTGCGCTCCCCGGCCGGCGGAAGGGACCTAGGACATGACGGACGCGACGGACACGACGGACCTGACGGACGGCGCGGACGAGGGTGGCGCGCGCAAGGATGCCGGTGGCGGTGCGGACGAGGGCGGCCTGTCCGGCCTGTCCGCGCAGCTGGACCGCATCGGCGTGGAGCACAAGGTCGTCGAGTCGACGGTGGTCGTCGTGCTGCCGGGCACCCGCAAGCTGAAGACGGTCTGCCTGCTCACCCCGGCCCCCGACTCCCTGCGCGTGGAGGCCTTCGTGTGCCGCCGCCCCGAGGAGAACCACGCCGCCGTCCACGAGTGGCTGCTGCAGCGCAACCGCCGCCTGTTCGGGGTGGCGTACACCGTGGATGCGCAGGGCGACATCTACCTCGTGGGGCAGTTGCCCGCGTCGCTTGCCGACGGTGACCTGGACCGGCTCCTCGGGCAGGTGCTGGAGGCGTCGGACGGGGATTTCAACAAAATCCTCGAGCGCGGTTTCGCGTCGTCGATCAAGCGCGAATGGAAGTGGCGCACCGATCGCGGCGAATCTTTGGCGAATTTGCGGCAGTTCAGCCACATGGCCGAAGACTGAGTACATTCCGGCGCCGGCGGCCCGGCCGGCGGACCCCGACTGAACAGGGGGAGCGGAGGCGCGGGGCCCTGTATTAGGGCACAATTGAGGGTATGAGCACCGGAAAACTTGTCCTCGTCCGCCATGGTCAGAGCGAATGGAACGCCTCCAACCAGTTCACGGGCTGGTACGACGTCCCGCTGACCGAGAAGGGTCGCGCGGAGGCCGTCCGCGCCGGCGAAATGATGGTTGAGGCCGGCCTCGAGCCGACCATCCTGTACACCTCGCTGCTGCGCCGCGCCATCAACACCGCCCACATCGCCCTCGACGTCGCCGATCGCCTGTGGATCCCCGTCGTGCGCGACTGGCGCCTGAACGAGCGCCACTACGGCGCCCTGCAAGGCCTGAACAAGGCGGAGACCAAGGAGAAGTACGGCGACGATCAGTTCATGATGTGGCGCCGTTCCTACGACACCCCGCCGCCGCCGCTGGCCGACGACTCGGAGTTCTCGCAGGCCAATGACCCGCGCTACGCGAACGTCGAGAACGCCCCGAAGACCGAGTGCCTGCTCGACGTCGAGAAGCGCCTCATCCCGTACTTCGAGGCCGAGATCCTGCCGCGCCTGAAGAACGGCGAGACCGTCATGCTCGCCGCGCACGGCAACACGCTGCGCGCCATGCTCATGTACCTGGACGGCATCACCCCGGAGGCGATCGCCGAGGTCAACGTCCCGACCGGCATCCCGCTCATCTACGAGTTCGACGCCGACGCGAAGGTCCTGAACCCGGGCGGCACCTACCTCGACCCGGAGGCCGCCGCCGCCGGTGCCGCCGCCGTCGCCGCGCAGGGCAACAAGTAGGCGATGACCCGCCGATAGGGCTTTTCCAGGCACGGGCCGCATCCGATTTCCGGGTGCGGCCCGTCGCCGATCCGGTGCCCGTTCGAGTGCCTTCCGCCGAGGCGTTACCGTTTCCCCATGACCGTCACCGCCTTCCTCGCCTTGCTCGGCGTCTGGTTCGCGGCAATCTGTTCGCCGGGGCCGGATTTGCTGTGCCTGGCGCGCATCGCCACGCGGTCGCGGGCGCGGGGGTTGGCTGCCGCGGCGGGCATCGTCGCGGGCATCGTGGTGTGGCTGGTGCTCACGCTGGCGGGCCTCGGCGCATTGCTCGCGGCCGCGCCGTCGTTGCTCGCGATTCTGCAGATCGCCGGTGGCGCGTATCTGCTGTGGCTCGGATTCTCCGCGTTGCGCGCCGGGGTGGGGCAGTTGCGGTCGGGGCGCCGCGCGCCCTTTCCGCGTGCCGACGACGCCGTCCCCGCGCAGCGGCCCCCGGCCGGGGCGGGCTTGACCGGGGCATTCCTCCAGGGCCTGTTCACCAACCTCTCCAACCCTAAGGCCGTGATCTTCTTCGGGGCGGTGTTCACGAGGTTCATTACTCCGGGGATGGGGTTCACCCCGCAGCTGGTCATCGTGGTGATCCTCGCCGTCTGCGCCATCGCGTGGTTCGGTGGCGTCGCCTGGGGGCTCGGCCTGCCGCGCTTCGCGGGGAAGCTGCACCGCGCCGGGCCGTGGATCGACGCCGTCTCCGGCGTCATCTTCCTTGCGCTCGCCGTCGCCGTGATCGTCGAGGGCGCGACCTCTCTCTGACCGGCTCCCCGTCCATTTCCCGGCCGACGTACGGGGGCGGCCCGTCGCCGATCCGGCACCCCGTGCGAGGGGGCGTGTCGTCCATCAATCATGTTCCGGCGCAATTGATTACGGGATTAGCGGACATTGGTTCGGTGGGCGGCGGAGGTAAGGGCGGGCTATGGTGTTTCCGTGACCTCAACCCTTCTCGCGGCCCTGGTGGGCGCCGCCATCATGGCGGCAGTCCTCATCGGTGGTGGCGCCGTCGCCGGCGTCGTCAAGGCGATGTCCGCCAAACGCTCGGGCAACGAGGAGCGGGTGACCACCATCGCGCAGGTGCTGCACCTGGCCATCCAGGGCGCCCCGACGGGCGTCGTGGTCGTCGACATTTCCCGGGACGTGCTGCTGTCCAACCCGCAGGCACATCAACTCGGGCTGATGCACGAACGGATGCTCCACGACTTCGGCTGGGAGGCCGCGCTGCGGGTGTTCGACACCCAGGAGGACCAGGAAATCAACCTGGTCATCCCCGCGCGCCGCGCGGGAGCCCCCGAGAAGTCGGTCAAATGCCTGGTCAGCCCGCTGACCTTTGCCGACGACCGGTTCGTGGTCCTCTACGCCACGGACGAGTCGGAGCTGGTGCGCATGGAGGCCGCCCGCCGCGACTTCGTGGCCAACGTCTCCCACGAACTGAAGACGCCGGTCGGTGCGATGAGCCTGCTCGTCGAGGCGCTGACCGAGGCGAAGGACGACCCCGTCGCCGTCGGCCACTTCAGCGAGAGCCTCACCCGCGAGGCGAAGCGCCTGTCGACGATGATCACCGAGCTGATTTCGCTGTCCAAGCTCCAGGGTGCCGAGGCGCTGCCGGACATGGAGGACCTGCAGATCTGCGAGGTCATCGATGCGGCGGTGCACCGAACGAAGCTGCTGGCCGAGCAGGCCGGCATCACCGTGAGCACCGAATGCGACCCCGACCTGATGGTCGAGGGCGACCGGTCGCTGCTGACGACCGCCGTGTCGAACCTGATCTCCAACGCGGTGAACTACTCGCCGAACCAGGACCCGGTGACGGTGTCGGTGCGGCTGGCCGACCCGGAGACGGTGGCCATCAGCGTCACCGACCGCGGCATCGGCATTTCCCTGGCGGATCAGGAGCGCATCTTCGAGCGGTTCTTCCGCGTCGACAAGGCGCGTTCACGGTCGACCGGCGGCACGGGTTTGGGGCTGGCCATCGTCAAGCACGTCATCGCCAACCACCGCGGCGCAATTAAAATCTGGAGCAGGCCCGGAACCGGCTCCACGTTCACGCTGGAACTCCCGGTGCTGAAGAAGGAAGGATGATCCCATGGTGACCTCCGTTCTCATCGTCGAAGACGAGGACGCTCTCGCGGAACCCCTCGCGTTCCTCCTCCGCAAGGAGGGATTCGACGTGCGCATCGCCGGCGACGGCCCGACCGCGCTCGCGGAGTTCGAGGCCAACCCGGTGGACATCGTGCTCCTGGACCTGATGCTGCCCGGCATGAGCGGCACCGAGGTGTGCAAGAACATCCGGCTGAAGTCGAACGTGCCGGTCATCATGGTCACCGCGCGCGACAGCGAGATCGACAAGGTCGTCGGCCTGGAAATCGGCGCCGACGATTACGTGACCAAGCCGTACAGCTCCCGGGAGCTCATCGCCCGCATCCGCGCCGTGCTGCGCCGCGGGGCGGAGCCGGAGTTCGAGGAGGAGTTCGTCGAGGAGGACGTCCTGAAGGGCGGCCGCGTGGTCATGGACGTGGAGCGCCACGTCGTCACCGTCGACGACGAGCCGGTGTCGATGCCGCTGAAGGAGTTCGACCTGCTGGAGTACCTGCTGCGCAACAGCGGCCGCGTGCTCACCCGCGGGCAGCTCATCGACCGGGTGTGGGGCGCGGACTACGTCGGCGACACCAAGACCCTGGACGTGCACATCAAGCGCCTGCGCTCGAAGATCGAGGTCAACCCCTCGGCGCCGCAGCATCTGGTCACCGTCCGCGGCCTCGGCTACAAGTTCGAGGAGTAGTACCCCGCCCGAGTTCGAGCCCGAGCCCCCGCCCGGGTCCGGGCACGAGCCCGCCCCAACGCCCGCGCCCGGCGGGGCGCCGAATCACACTTCGTCGGCAAGCAGACCCTCGTTGGCGGCGCGCGTCGCGGGGTGAATGGCCAGCAGCGGGTACCCGGATGGGCCGAAGGCCCGGCGCTCGCCTGCGGCCTCCCGGGCGGCGCAATGCTCGGCGAGGATGTCGTAGCAGGCCTCGCCGATGAGCTCGACGAGCTCCGACTTGTGGGTCTTCCAGATGGCGTCCGCGTGATCGTGGGCCTCCGGCGCGCCGGTGCACCACCAGTCGAAGTCCTCGCCGCCGTTGCCCCAGCCGCGGCGGTCGTACTCGGTGATGGTGGTGCGCAGGATCTCGTGGCCGTCCGGGCGCGTCTCCCAGTCCTCGAGGCGGCGCAGCGGCACCTGCCAGCACACGTCCGGCTTCGCCTTCACGTGGTCCACGCCGTGCGCCACCGCCCACTGGTGGATGGCACAGCCGTGGCCGCCCGGCCAATCGCCGCGGTTGGCGAAAATGCAGCCCGCGCCGACGACCTTCGTCTTCAGCGCCGGCTCGGGGTTGCCGTCCTCGTCGTCGAGTTCGTCCCACACGAGCCACGGTTCCAGCGGCTCGTCGAGGTCCTCCTCGATGTCGCGGTACCACTTCGTCACCGCCTCGGGGCGGTGCTGCCACCACCCGCTTTCCGACGGCGCGTCCCCGGCGTCCGCGTCCATCCTGCGCACCATCTCCACGAGGCGATCGCGGTCGTCCTCGTCAGTGAGGAAGGCGCCGTGGCCGCAGCAGCCGATGTCGACGTTGCCGAAATCGATCGCCTGGCAGGCCTCGGTCCCGAACACGCACCCGTACGTCGACAACAGCCACGTGAGGTCGATGGTGATGACGTGATCGGGGTCGTCGGGGTTCGTGAACTCGAACCATTCCCGGGGGAAGTCAGGGGCGACTTCGGCGGGGGAGGGCTGGTTTCCGCGTCCGGCGCGGGGGTGGAGCTGATTCACACCGCACCACGGTAGACCGTCTACCCTGGGCACCGTGCGATTAGGTGTATTGGACGTTGGCAGCAATACCGTTCATCTGGTGATGGTCGACGCCCGCCGTGGCGGGCATCCCACCCCGATGAGCGATACGAAGTCAATGATGAAGCTGGTCGAGTACCTCGACGACGACAACAATCTGACGAACAAGGGCATCAACAAGCTCACGGGTTACATCGCGGAGGCGAAGGACCTTGTCGATCAGATGCGTTGCCAGGAGATGATCAGCTTCGCCACGTCCGCCGTGCGCGACGCCCGCAACTCCGACCACGTGCTCGATCACGTGGAGAAGCAGACCGGCATCCGCCTGGAGATCCTCTCCGGCGAGGACGAGGCCCGCCTGACCTTCCTGGCCGTGCGCCGCTGGTTCGGCTGGTCCGCGGGGCGCATCGTCAACCTTGACATCGGTGGCGGCTCCCTCGAGCTGACGTCGGGCACCGACGAGGACCCGGACGCCGCGTACTCGCTGCTGCTGGGCGCCGGCCGCCTGACCCACGAGTGGTTCGACACCGATCCGCCGGATCGCAAAAGGATTGACCTGCTGCGCGACTACATCGACGCCGAACTGGTCGAGCCGGCCCGCCATCTGCGGACCCTCGGCGAGCCGGATCTCGCGGTGGCCACGTCGAAGACGTTCCGGACGCTCGCCCGCCTGACCGGCGCCGCGCCGAGCGCCGCCGGGCCGCGCGTCAAGCGCACCCTCACCGCCCCGGGCCTGCGCCAGCTCATCGCCTTCATTTCCCGCATGACCGCCGCCGACCGCGCCGAACTGGAGGGCGTGAGCTCGAATCGCTCGCACCAGATCGTCGCGGGTGCACTGGTTGCGGAGGCTAGTATGCGAGCATTGGGCTTGGACCAGTTGCAGATTTGCCCGTGGGCGCTGCGCGAGGGCGTCATCCTGCGTCGCCTCGACAGCGATCTGTACGGAAAGGGATGAGATGAGCGAGGAGAAGCTCACCGTTGCCGAGCTGCTCGCCCGCGCGGAGAAGCGCGGCGAGGGGGCGACGCGGTCGGATCGTCCGCGGCGTCGCCGCCGCAGCCTGGAGGACGGCGGCGTCTCCGTCGCCGAGCTGACGGGCTCGATTCCGAAGGTGCGTGCCGACGGTCCGCGCCGCGGCGCCCACGCCGCCCCGGACGAGCTCGAGGAAACCACCGCCGAGGCGCCCGAGGTTGAGGCGGCCCCGGAGGCACCGGAGACCGCGGAAGCTGCCGCCGTCGAGCCGGAGGTCGCCGACGCCCCCGAGTCCGAGCTCGAGGCCGTCGCCGACGATGAGCCCGTCGCCGAGGCCGAGGTCACCGAGGTCCCGGAAATCACCGAGGATCCGGTCCTCGACGAAGCCGCCGACGATGAGCTGGCCGCCGCCGAGTACGTCGACGAGCCGGTCACCGATGACGCCGTCCTGGACGAGGACGTCGCGGCCGAGCCCGCCGTCGAGGAGGACCTCCTCGAAGAGGATGCCGCGGTCGAGGATTCCGCGGAGGAATCCCGCGCCCCGATGGCCGTCCCCGCGGCCGTGCCGCTGGATCCCCGACCGGTCATGTCCAATGACGAGCGCGGCGAGGTCACCTACACCTTCACCAAGCTTCACGACGCCGACACCGGTTCCTGGCCGGTTGCGGAAGCCGGCCCAGTCGCCCGCGAGGTGCTGGAAAGCTCCCAGGCGCACGACGACCGCCCGACGGCCGTCCTGCCGGTCATCGAGGAACCCTCCTCCGAGACGGCCCCGCTGGTGCGCCCGGAGCCGGAGACCGCCGACGATGGCGACGCGCTCGACGAGGCCCCGGCCGACGAGGCGTTCATCGATGAGCCCGCAACCGGGTACGCCGACGAGCCCGCCGCCGATTACCCCGCCGACATCGACGTCGACGAGGACGATTCCATCGAGGATCTCCGCGACGGCGGTTACCGTTCCGCGGGCGTCGAGGAGTGGGGCGCGGCCGGCGAACGCGACGAGGCCGACCACTGGGACACCGGCGCGGTTCCGGCCGCCGCTGCAGCCGCCCCCGCGGCCGCGGCACTGTCCGACGGCCCCGAGGTCGACGAGTACGCCGCCCGCGCCCGCGAGGACGAGGAGTACGGCCGTCTCCGCGAGGAGGAGCTCGGCCGCGAGGACCGGGACCTCGACGTCGACGAGTCCCGCGACGGCGCCACCGCCGCGTCGAAGGAGTCCGGTCCCGCCAAGAAAAAGCTGCGCCGCACGAAGAAGGGCCAGCTCGAGGATGACTCGCTCAGCATCGGCCTGCTCGTCGTGCAGACCGTCGTCGGCCTGATTCTCGGCGCGCTCGCCTTCGTGGTGTTCAACTTCCTGTGGGCGGCGCTGCCGGTCGCGGTCTGCGTCGTCATCGCGCTGGTGTTCACCTTCCTGCTGGTCGTCGGCGTGAACATGGTCCGCCGCGAAAAGGACGGCATCACGCCGATACTCGCCGGCATCGTCGGCCTGGTCGTGTCCTTCGCGCCCTGGCTGCTCACCATGATGTGACGCCATCGGCCCCATCGGCCCCGTCGGCCCCGGTCCCCGCTCCAGCGGGCCGGGGCCTTTGTAGTTCCGCGACCCGTGTCGCCCCTGCACCTCCGCCACCGCAGCCCGCCCCGCCCCTGCACGTCCACCTCCGGGTCCCCTGCCCGGGCCCGCGTTCGCGTGCGCCGGTCACCTTTGGCACACTGGCCCTCCATGACGAGGATTGCTGTTATCGGTGGAGGAAAGATCGGCGGGGCGCTCATCGGCGGCCTGATTGACGGCGGGGTGGACCCGAAGTCGATTTATCTGGTCCAGCGCTCCGAGGCGCGCCGTCGCGAGCTGCGCGAGATGTACGGCGTCGTCGACGCCGACGACGTGCACCAGGCGGTCGACGGCGCGGACGTGGTGTTCCTCTGCGTCAAGCCCTACGGCATCGTGCCGATGCTGGAGAACATCGCCGGGACCATCGACGACGGTGAGGGGGAGACCGTCGTCGTGTCGATGGCGGCCGGCGTGACCCTCGATGAGATGGAGTCCGTCGTGCCCGTCGGCACGCCCGTGGTGCGCGTGATGCCGAATACCCCGATGCTGGTCGGCCGCGGCGTGTCCGCGCTGGCCGCCGGCCGCTTCGCGGAGGATTCCCACGTCACCATGGTCTCGGATCTGCTGTCGAAGATCGGCATGGCCGTGCAGGTGGAGGAGAACCAGATGGACGCGGTCACCGCGGTCTCCGGTTCCGGCCCCGCCTACTTCTTCCAGTTCGTGGAGGCGATGGTCGACGCGGGCGTGGCCCTGGGCCTGCCGCGCGAGACGGCGCAGAAGCTGGCCACCGCCACCGCCGCGGGCGCGGGCGAAATGCTGGGCCGTGAGGGCGCGGACCCGGTGCGCCTGCGTGCCGACGTCACGTCGCCCGGCGGCACGACCGCCGCGGCGACCCGCACCTTCGAGGAGGAGGGCATCCGCCGGGCCGTGCACCGGGCGATGCGGGCCTGCGCGGAGCGTTCCGCGGAGCTGGGCAAGGTCTCCTCGGACTAGTCCCGGCAGGCTCCCGCCGGGGCCCGCCGGCTCCGGCAAGCTCCGGCCGGTCCCGCGGTGGGGTTCGGCCCCGCCCACCCCGCGCCGGAAAAATCCCGGACCCCGGGGCAACGCGGGGGCGGAGGGAAATCCGCAGGCCCCGGCCCCACGACGGGGCCGGGGCCGAATCATTTCCGTGGATTCACACCCCTCACCGTCGCCCCAATCGGGTGCTTGTATCGCAATGGCACCACAAATAACGGTAAGGTTAGGAAAGCACGTGCGTGTCACAGTCTCTGCAGGAGGGGAAGCCTGCAGCGCGTCATGTGCGCTGAAGGGATCACGATTATGACGAATGCCGAGCATGGGACGTTCCTGACCGTTGCAGAGGTCGCGGAGATCATGCGCGTTTCCAAGATGACCGTGTACCGCCTCGTCCACTCCGGCGAGCTGCCGGCCGTGCGGGTCGGTCGCTCCTTCCGTGTGCACGAAACCGCGGTCAAGAAGTACCTGGACACGTCCTTCTACGACGCCGGATAAGTCCACCGGGTCGCCTGCGGGCGACGTCGGAAAGCGCCCGGGCACGTGCCCGCCGGCGCACCGGTGACGCATCCGCCGACGGTTGACCGGGCTGTTTGACCCGGGTACCCGGCTCCCCGCTATGATTGACCCAATTGGCGCTCGATGAACCCTCCTCCGCCCGTCCTCGCGTCGGCGACGATGCGGATGGGCCGGGTTCGGTCGGACGCGATCAGAACATCAGTCAACGAATAGCGAGGTCGAGCCCATGGGTTCCGTCATCAAGAAGCGCCGCAAGCGCATGTCGAAGAAGAAGCACCGCAAGATGCTCCGCCGCACCCGAGTGCAGCGACGGAAGCTCGGCAAGTAAGGTCCGTTCACCCGGGCCAACGCACCCGCGCCACCACCGGTGGCCGGGTGCGTCGTCGATCCGGGGTGCGGGGAAGGGGGCGGGCGGTATCGTCGTGAACATGATTCCGGAACCGGACCTCGAATTCGTGGAGGAGACGTGGATGCCCGCGTGGGCGCCCCTCCACGATTCGTGGTTCCGCGTCGAATTGACGGGGGCGGAACGCATCCCGGCCGAAGGGCCGGTGATGGTGGTGGCCAACCACTCGGGCAACCTGCCCATGGACGCCGTGATGTCGCAGGTGTCGCTGTACCGCGAGTCGGGGCGCCTGCTGCGGCTGCTGGCCGGTGACGTCGCGTTCTCGCTGCCGGTGGTGCGCGACATTGCGCCCAAGGTCGGCGCGGTGCGGGCCAGCCGGACCGCGGCCGCCGAGCTGCTCGAGGCCGGCGAAATGATCGGCGTGTTCCCCGAGGGCTACCGCGGCCTGGGCAAGCCGTACACGCAGCGGTATCAGCTGCAGCCCTTCGGCAAGGGCGGTTTCGCGGCGACCGCGCTGCGGCATGACGCGCCGATCCTCCCCGTCGCCATCACCGGCGCCGAGGAGATTTACCCGCAGCTGGGTTCCGTGTTCCGCGGGTCCGCGCTGCTGGGCGCCGAGGGCCTGAAGCAGTCCGGCATCGGCCGCGCCGAGGGAGCCGCCCCCGTGGATGAGGCGCTCGAGTCCCTCGTCATGGGCATCGCCGACGTCTTCGCGGAGGGCACCTCCAAGCCGCTGCTGGAACTGCCGGGCTGGGTGCTCGGCGAGGCCGGCGCACAGGACCGGTCGGCGCTGGCCGGTCTGCTCCGCGACGTCGTGCTGTCGCTGGCACGCGGCCTGGGCATCCCCTACATCCCGACCACCCCGTTCTTCCCGTGGCTGGGTGTCGTCGGCGCGGTGCCGCTGCCGTCGAAGTGGCGCATCGACATCCTCGAGCCCGTGCCCGCCCGCGAGTGGGCCGCCGGTTACCTCGACGAATTCATGGAGCCCGCCGAAATCGAGGGCCCCGGCGCCGATGTCATCGACGCGACCGGCGAGGCCGCCGCCACGGCGGGGGAGGCGCTTGCCGACGACGTGATCGCGATTACCGGGCTGGCCGAGGAGATCCGGGGGCAAATCCAGACCGAGCTGCTGCGGCGCCTCCGCAGCCGGGGCAGCGCCTTCTACTGAGCCTTCGGCCGGCTGGCGGGCTTCGCGGGCTTCTTGGGCTTGGTCGGCTTGGTGCGCTTCGCCGAGGCGGCGGGCTTCGCGGGCTTGGCCCCCGTGGCGGCCTTCTTCGCCAGCAGGTAGCGCGAACCGATGACCGACGCGGCGACGCCGACGGTCGCGAACCCGGCGGCCGCGCCGTACTGGGCGGTCGCCAGCAGCGTGCGGCGCAGGCGGCGGTAATCGCGGATGGCCCAGCCGCGGGCCTCGGCTTCCCGGCGCAGGCGGCGGTCCGGGTTGATGGCGACGGCCGTGCCGACCATCGACAGCATCGGCACGTCGTTGACCGAATCCGAGTACGCGGCGCACCGGGAGAGATCGAGGTCCGCCGACGCCGCGAGCGCCGCCACCGCATGCTTCTTGCCGGGGCCGTGGAGGATGTCGCCGACCAGGCGGCCGGTGAAGACGCCGTCCTCGACCTCCGCCACCGTGCCCAGCGCACCGGTCAGCCCCAACCGCTTGGCGATGATCTGCGCCAACTGCACCGGGGTCGCCGTCACCAGCCACACCTCCTGGCCCGCCTGCAGGTGCAGGTTCGCCAGCTCGCGGGTGCCGTCGTACACGCGGTCGCCGATGATCTCGTCGAAAATCTCCTCCGCCAACGCGGTCGTCTCGTCGACCCGGTGCCCCTTGATGAACTCCAGGGCCTGCTCGCGCGCCGCGGCGACGTCGTCGGGATCTTCCGAGCCGGACACGCGGAACTTGATCTGCTTCCACAGCATCCCCGCCAACTCACCCCGGCGGAAAAAGCCGCGGCGCGCCAAACCCGCCCCGAACAGGAAGATGGACGCGCCCTGCACCAGCGTGTTGTCCACGTCGAAGAAGGCGGCGGCCCCGACGTCCTGCGGGACGTCCGGGTTCGGGTCACTGAGGCGGTGGACGCCGCCCGCCGCGTGGGTCGCCCCGTGCACCGACCGGAAACCGGTGAGCAGCTGCTCCACGTCGATGTCGTACAACTCGCCCAACGCGGCCAGGGCGGCGGCCTCGCCGGCCGCCCGCTGCGACTCCGCGTCGAGCGGCTGCAGCACCACGGTCTCCAGGAAATGCCGCACGTTGCCCTGGGAGGGCATGAACTCCGACAGGATGTCACCGGGCAACGTCGGACGGCCCGAAGCGGGATTGAGCACGGCGTTCCTTCCGGGCCCGCGGGGCCCACCTGAATCTGCCGCGGCACCCCGAACCGTCTTCCGCTCCGGTCGGGCCGGGGCCCGCC
>DUOR01000139.1 GCA_012838715.1 Actinomycetales bacterium | reverse complement strand
TTCGCCAGGCCCGGGCCCGCGTGGGCGCGCAGGGCCTCCGCGGCCGCGGAGATGCGCTCGGCGGCGACCGGAGCGGTGAAACCGACGTGCGGGGCGGTCAGGGTGTCCACGAAAACCAGGGCCACCTCGTCGCGCTCCGTGACGCCCGGCCGGGACCCCGGCACCCGCGACGAGGAGGGGCCACGGTCCGCGGCGGAACGGTCGACCGCGCGCCAGAAACGCACGCCCGGGCGGCCGCCCTCGTCGGACAGCAGGCGGTACCGGCCGCCCACCACCATCTCGCCGGGGACGAATTGCGTGGGGCGGGACGCCTCCGACGGCATCGGCGGCAGGAACGGCGAGGCGGTGAAGCCCTCGCTCGCCAGCGCCGCGTGCTCCCCCGGCACCGACGGGCCGCCGACCAGCGTGCCCGCCAGGGCGGCGTCGGTGTCCGCCGGCACCGCGGCATCGGCCTCGGCGTCGTCCTCCGCGCCCGCGCCGTCGACCGGCACGGCCGGCGGGGCGAAGCGGCGCAGGCCCGGCACGCGGCGCATGATGCCGCCGAGGGTGCGCACCTCCGGCAGCGGCGACCGCGACAGCACCAGGCCGGTCACGGCGAGGAACACCACGCCGCAGATGGCCACGCGGATGAAAAAGCCGATGGAGCCCACGTCGCCCAGCGGCGTCATCTCCAGCAGGCGATCCAGGCCCAGCGACACGGCCACGCCGACGACCGCGGAACCCAGCGCCCACGCGCAGGTCACCAGAATCTCGCGGCCCCTCAGGTCGCCGAGGGTGCGGCGCAGCAGCACCGCGCCGATGACCGCGCCGGCCACGAAACCGAAGCCGTTCGCCGCGCCCAGCAGCACCACCACCTGTTCGCGCTGCGACGCCAGCAGCGGCGCCAGGGCGGACAGCGACACCTTCACCAGGGTGATGCCGAAGATGATGAACGTCGGCGTCCACGCCTCCTCGCGGGCGTAGAACACGCGCAGGTGCAGCAGCACGAGCGCGTACGGGATCAGCGTGAACGCGGAGAAGGACAGCGTCCAACCGGTGATGTCCGCGACCTCCGGCGGGAACTCGCCCCAGGCGAACAGCGCGTTGGCGATCGGCTGGCCGAAGGCCGTGAAGAACAGGACGATCGGGATGAGGGCGATCATCGTCAGGCGCGTGCCGACGGCGAGGTCGCGGACGACCGCCCGGTCGTCGCCGTCCGCCGCGTTGCGGCTCAGGCGCGGCATGATCGCGGTCAGCAGGGTGACGCCGATGATGCCGTAGGGCACCTGCAGCAGCAGCCACGCCTGCTGGTAAATCGTCGGCGCCGCCTCATCGGCGAGGGACGCGATGCGGTTGGTGATGATGTAGCCCGCCTGCGACACCGCCACGTACGCGACGATGGCGACGCCCATGCCGGCGAACTGCTTGATGCGGTCGTCGATGCCCCACAGGGGGCGCAGGTTCACGCCCGCGCGGCGCAGCGGCGGAATCATGATCGCCGCCTGCACCACGACGCCCGCCGTGGTGCCCAGGCCCAGCAGCAGGACGTGCGAGGCCGACAGATCCTGCAGTTCCGCGGGCCGCACCATCATGTAGAACAACAGCGTCGCGATGGCCACGGCATTGTTGGCCACCGGCGCCCAGGCCCCCGGTTTGAATATCCCCTTGGTGTTCAGCACCGCCATGAGCAGCGAAAATATGCCGTAGAAGATGATCTGCGGCAACAGCAGGTACGCGAATGCGGTGGCCAGGACGACGTCGACCTCGCCGCCCTCGGCGAGGCTCATCCTGGTCAGCAGTGGCGCGGAGAGCACCGATATCGCGGTGACCACCGCCAGCAGCAGCATCGACGCCGTCAGCAGGCGCCGAATGAACTTCTCGCCCCGGTCCGGGTCCTCCTTTTCCGCGCGCACCAGCACCGGCACGACGAGGGAGGTGAACACCGCGCCGAGGACGATCTCGGTGATCAGGTTCGGCAGCGTGTTCGCCGTGTTGAACGCCGACGCCACCGCCGGGCCGAGCGCCGCGCCGATGAGGGCGATGCGCAGGAAGCCGGTGACGCGCGAGATGAGCGTCGCCACAGCCATGGAACCGGTGGACCGCACGACGTCCGCGTCGCTGGCCCGCTGGCCCGGACGGGACGCGGGCGCCGCGTCCTCGACCGTCGCCACCGCGCCGGCCCCGCCCGTGCCCGGGGT